>CBFHCK010000085.1:0-8735 GCA_965653955.1 uncultured Spongiibacteraceae bacterium | reverse complement strand
GGCGCTCGACGCTGAGACGAACATCGCGCGGCAAATCGTTGAAATTCAGCAGCGCTTTCGGGTGCACCCCGATCATCCGATTGATGATGAATTCGAGACGCGCCAGCCCGACACCGGCATTCGGATATGCCTGAAAATCGAAGGCGCGATCGGGGTTGCCGACATTCATCATGATCTTGAACGGCAGATCCGGCATGTTCTGCAAATCGTTGGTGGTGATATCGAACGCGAGCTGCCCCGCGTAGATCATGCCGGTGTCGCCTTCGGCGCAACTGACGGTGACATCCATGCCGGTTTTCAGCACATCGGTCGCGTCGCCGCAGCCGACGACGGCGGGAATACCCAGCTCGCGCGCAATGATCGCCGCGTGACAGGTTCGACCGCCGCGATTGGTGACGATCGCTGCGGCGCGCTTCATTACCGGCTCCCAATCCGGATCGGTCATGTCGGTGACGAGCACATCGCCTTCGCGCACCTGATCCATATCGGCAATGCCGGTGACGACGCGCACGACACCGCTGCCGATTCGCTGGCCGATCGAGCGACCTTCGCACAATACCTTGCCTTTTTCTTTCAGCAGGTAGCGCTCCATCAACGTATTCGACGAGCGGCTTTTCACGGTTTCCGGACGCGCCTGCACGATATACAACTGGCCGTCGTCGCCGTCTTTGGCCCACTCGATATCCATCGGACGGCCGTAGTGTTTTTCGATGGTCAACGCCTGCCGCGCCAGCGATTCGACTTCGGCGTCGCTGATGCAAAAGCGCTGACGCTCCGACTCGGCAACGTCCACCGTCTGCACCGAGCGACCCGCTTTGCTGCTGTCGGTGTAAATCATCTTGATGGCTTTGGTGCCGAGGTTGCGGCGCAACACGGCTGGTCGTCCGGCTGTCAGTGTTTCTTTATGTACGTAGAACTCATCCGGGTTGACCGCACCCTGCACCACCGTTTCGCCAAGACCGTACGACGCAGTAACGAACACGACTTTGTCGAAACCGGATTCGGTATCGAGCGTGAACATCACACCGGCCGAGCCCGTCTCTGAGCGCACCATGCGCTGGATACCCGCCGACAATGCCACCAGTTTGTGATCGAAATTCTTGTGTTCGCGATAGGCGATAGCGCGGTCGTTGAACAGCGAAGCGAATACTTCTTTGATCGCGATCAGCACGTTATCGATGCCGCGAATGTTCAGGAAGGTTTCCTGCTGGCCGGCGAACGAAGCATCGGGTAAATCTTCGGCAGTTGCCGACGAGCGCACCGCAACGGCGATATTGGCGTTGGTGGCCGACAGTTTGGCGAAGGCTTCGGTGACGGCCGCTTCGAGCGGCGGCGTCAATGGGGTTTCGACGATACGCTGACGAATTGCCGCGCCGACGCGCGCAAGTTCGTTCACATCGTCGACATCGAGTTGATCGAGTTGCGCGTGAATCCAATCGTTCAATCCACTCTGGCTGAGAAAGTCGCGATAGGCTTCGGCAGTCGTTGCAAAACCGCCGGGAACCGACACGCCAGCACCGGCGAGATGGCTAATCATTTCGCCGAGCGACGCGTTTTTGCCACCGACGCGCTCGACATCATCCATGCCTAAATGGTCAAACCAGACAACGTATTCAGCCAAAGTCTTCTCTCCGTACTTAGATGTTCGCGATAAACCGCGTGGATATTCGCGATCAACCGCATGGATGTTCGCAGTAACCCGCATGAATATATGCGGTGAATCCGCGTGCGGCGATGCCGCGCTGGTGGGTGTGCTACATTGCCGCTGACACCGGCGGCGGCCAATCATACCCAAATTCCAATGGTATTTGTCCCTACGGTACAGTCGCTCGATTCGGCAAGCAATCATCAGTCCAGAGGTGAACGTAAACCATGCGGAGAAGCGCATTTTTTGTATCCGACAGCACGGGTATTACCGCCGAAACACTCGGCAAAAGCCTGCTGGCGCAGTTCGATACGATCGAGTTCAGCAAAACCGTCCTGCCTTTTATCGATACCGAATATAAAGCCCAGCAAGCCGTGGGCAGAATCAACGACGCCGCGGATCGCGATGGTGCACCGCCGATAATTTTCGACACGATCATCAATCAGGGCATTCGCAATATCATCGCGTCGAGTAACGGCGTGCTGATGGATATTTTTTCGACTTTCCTGGCACCGCTCGAAAAAGCCCTCGATACCAAATCCGGCCTCACCGTCGGTCGGGCACATAATCGCAATGCGGAAATGCTGTATCAGGAACGGATCAATGCGGTGAATTACGCCATGGAAAACGATGACGGCGCGCGCATTAATCACTATGACCAGGCTCAGGTCATCCTGATCGGCGTTTCGCGCTGCGGCAAAACACCGAGCTGTTTATATATGGCCATGCAACACGGCATCTACGCGGCGAATTATCCGCTGACCGATGAGGATCTGGAGCGCGGGCATATCCCGAAACCGCTGCAGGCGCAGCGCGCAAAACTGTATGGATTGACGATCAATCCCGAGCGCCTCGCCGCGATACGGCATGAGCGTCGCCCTGATTCGCGCTACGCGAATATTTCGAAATGCGAAGACGAAGTGCGAATGGCCCTATCGTTATTCGAACGCAACGGCATTCGCTATATCGACAGCACGCATATTTCGATCGAAGAAATCGCGACGAAAATTTTGTCCGAACGCGGCTTGCGCGAATACATGCGCTGAATGGCAGCGTAAAGCGCCCAGCTATACTTGCCAGGTTTTCACGACTCGAACCCTTTTATCGATGCTCGATCACACCCTTAACCCGCTCGGACATACCGCCCTGCTGCTCCCCGGCGGCGGCGCGCGTGCGGCCTATCAGGTTGGCGTGCTGAAGGCGCTTGCGGAAATCACCCGCGATCATGCAACCAACCCATTCCCGATTCTCTGCGGCACGTCTGCCGGCGCACTCAACGCCGTCGCGCTCGCTACCCAGGCGGATAACTTCGTCAACGCCGTGGAATGGCTCGAATCGTTGTGGCTGCGCCTGTCGGTCAATCATGTTTATCGCACCGATTGGCTCGACATACTGAATAACGTCTGGCGGCTGACGATGTCGCTGTTTAACGCGGGTATTGCGGTTGGTAGGCCGGTGGGTTTGCTCGATAACACGCCGTTGCGCGACATGCTAGGAAAAGTGCTGAACTTCGATCGCATCGGCGACCACATCCAGAACGGCGATTTGCGCGCTGTGTCAGTCACCGCGATGAACTACACGCTGGGCGTGTCGATGAGTTTCTTTCAAGGTGGCCCCGATCACGCCAACTGGCAGCGCTGGCGTCGTCAGGGCATCGCCTGCCCGCTGCGGTTGAAGCACTTGATGGCATCGACTGCGATTCCAACCATTTTTCCGCCCGAGGAAATCTGGGGCAATTTTTATGGCGATGGCGCATTGCGCCAACTCGCGCCGATCAGCCCGGCGCTGCATCTGGGCGCCGAACGCGTGCTGATCGTCCCGCCGAACGGCCACAAGCGCAATTACGCTAAACCGATGCGCAAAATTCATAGCCCTGCATTCGGACAAATCATCGGCCACCTTCTTAACAGCGCTTTTATCGACAGCCTGGAAACCGATATCGAATTGCTCGAACGCGTCAACGAACTGGTCAGCCTGATGCCGGAGGAATTGCGCGATCAGCTGTCGCGCAAATTGGCACCGGTGGATTTCTATGTGCTCTCGCCCTCGCAGGATATCGATACGATTGCCGAGCTGCATGTGAAAGAACTGCCGCGCAGCATCCGTTATTTTCTGCGCATAACCGGTAGCGGCAGTTATAGCGGCGGCGTTAACGCGGCGAGCTATTTGCTGTTCACGCGTCCGTTCGTCGAACAGTTGATCGAGCTAGGTTATGGCGATGCGATGGCGGAGGCCAGCGAGCTTCTAAGCTTTCTTAATCGGGCACCATCGCGTCTTGATCAATCAGTTAGCGCGGCGCAATAGCGTTATGCCGCCGCGCTCGCTCGTTGCATTTTTCGATTTCGCCACCACGAGCCTGCGACCAGCGCTATCACGCCAATGAGCGACAACACCGCGCCGATCCGTTCCTGTAACAGCGGCGCAAGCTGCAAGCGCACCGCATAATTCCCCGCTGGCAATGTCAACGACAACAAGCCATTCGCTGTCGATGGCGCAATCACCAACGCATTACCGTCATCGCCGCGTGCGCGCCAATTCGGAAAATAAAACTGCCGTACGACAACAGTCGTCGTTTCGCGCAGGCTTACCTGTAATTCGATATCGCGTGGCGCCCAGCGCTCGACCGTGACCTCGCCTTTGTCTTCGGGGTAAATCACGCGATCGAAGCCGGCGATTTCCGCGCTGGTGTCGGCGGAATGCGATGGATTCCAAAATGTCGTGTATTCCGGCGCATCGAGGCCGTTGCGCACGGCGTTATCTCGACCGGTAATCCACCAGTGATTGTCGAACGGATCGAGTTTGTGAAGCACATGCGCGGTAGCGAGGCACCACACCAATATTCCCGCGCCTCCAACGACTGCAATCAACGACAACCAATCGCGGTGCTCACGCCAGCAATGCACGGCGTGTAGTGCCGCGATTGCGGTGGCGAAATCGACCACCATCGCAATGCGCCACGGAAACTGCACCTTCCATAATTCCGGTGCGGTTTCCCAGACGAACGTCGACCACGGCGACATCAGAAACCACGCGACCGCCGCCAGCGCGAGGCAGGCGATCAACTTTCGCGTGCCAACCGTTTTGCGCCAGCGAAATGCGCTGAGCCAGCACACAATGAAAATCGCCGCGGTGGCGCCGATAACGGTGAATAGTCGCGCCGCAAAATCATGGCTGCTGCTGTCGTGGTGCGGCGCATCTCCAATCGGAAAAAACCAGCGATGGAAATCGAAATACGGCGTCCATAATTTTTCCGAACGCACATACTGTTCGCTGAACAACGCCGGCACCCAATACAAACCTGCCAACAAAATGCCCACGCCTATCGCCGCGCAAAAACGTGGAAAATATTTCCACGAATGCAGATGCCATAACGACACAGCGACGTAACCGGCGATGCCGATCGAAAACAATAACGCCGAGGGAAGGTGCGAAAGCATTAACAGCGCATAAGTGACTGCAAGGCCGCTTACCGCACGGCGGCCCTCAAACAGCTTATCGATGTAATAGAAAATCAGCGGCATCCAGATGTAATTGGCAAGTTCACCAATATCCTGACGACGCCAAAGATTTACCTCGAAGTGATAAGGCAACAGCATGTACAGCAATGCGCAAACCAGCGCCGTGCTGTGTGCATAACGACGTGTTGCGTACCGGTAAAAAGCGAGACCGGACAAACCAATCAGCAACCATTCTGCGAATGCGAGCTGCACCGTCAATTTCAAACCGGATAACAGCAATACCGGAATCGTGCCGATAAAAAACGGTAACGGTCCGTAGAAATAAAACGCCGGACTGCCACCGCCATGATTCATTTCCATCAGCCAGCGCGGGTACCAATCGCCTTCCGCGACTTGGGCAGCGAAATTCTTCAACCAGACAAGGTTATAAATAATGCTGTGGCCGTTCGGCGCGCCGAACCAAAGCATTGGCGCACAGGCAACGGCGGCGACGGTAAAAATAATGAGAGCTGCGAGCAGCGGCTCGCGCTTGAGCTTCGACCCAACCTGCGTCGACATTGCGTTTCCTACGGACGATGCGAAGGTGCGCATGCTACCGCAAATCGGGTCAGGAAAAGCGCCGCAATCCGGTCAATGATCGCAGCTGTTTACCGCCTGGCTGGGGCAACGGTGACCATCGGTGGTACGCAGTGCATCGGCGATGCGAAACATCGGAGTTTTCAGCATCGCCTTGACTTGTTCGCTCGCGTTCACCCGCAGCAACGCTTCATCCATGCATCGGAGCCATTGGTCGCGTTCGGCCGGACCGATCGCGTACGGCTTGTGCGGTTTGGTCAGACACACGGTGCCATATTTTTGCTGGTAAAGATGCGGCCCGCCCAGCCAGCCCGACAGGTATTCGAATAATTTCTGCTGAATATTTTCGAGATTGGCGGCATGCATTTTACGAATGCTCTGCACCTGCGGCAGTTCGTCCATGACCTCGTAAAATACCTGCGCGAGACGGCGTATTCCCTCTTCGCCGCCCAATAATTCATATGGTGTTTGCATGGGGATGTTCCTCTAGCGACTGCTAGAAGAATAAGCGTTGCTGACGAAGTCGCCTTGATGCCGATCAACAAGCCAACCACTACAACATATCGATCAGCGTTTTTGCCGCATTGAATGGTGTGGTGATGCCAGCGATCACTTTACGCTCCAGCTCCGGCATCGATTGGCGCACCTGCGGATTCTGCCGCAGCTTTAACAACAGCATTTCGTGAATCAGCTTGTGCATCCATTCTTTTGCCTGCCGCGCGCGTTTCTGTTGCAGTGCTCCGTCTTTATTCGCGGCGACCTCGAAATCGGTGATCATGCCCCACACCGCTTCGATGTTTTGTTTCTCCTGCGCCGAGCAGGTCATCACGCGCGGCGTCCAGTAGGTGGTGTGGCGCAGCAGATTCATCGCGCTTTGATAATGCGATTTGGTGCGTTGAGCGAGGTTTACACTTTCGCCATCGGCTTTATTGATCACCAATGCATCGGCCAATTCCATGATGCCGCGTTTGATGCCCTGCAATTCGTCGCCTGCATTCGGCAGCATCAGCACCATAAAAAAATCGACCATGCCGGCGACTTCGTATTCGCTCTGCCCGACGCCGACCGTTTCAACCAGAATCACGTCATAGCCGGCTGCTTCGCATAACAACATCGTTTCGCGCGTGTGCTGCGCGACGCCGCCGAGCGTACCTTCGGATGGCGACGGACGAATGAACGCGCCATCCTGCCGCGACAATTCTTCCATGCGCGTTTTATCGCCGAGAATCGAGCCGCCCGCGATCGGCGAGCTGGGATCGACCGCGAGCACCGCAACTTTTTTGCCGAGTCCGAGCAAATATAAGCCGAACGTTTCGATGAAGGTGGATTTGCCGACGCCGGGAATTCCGGTAATACCGATGCGGATACTGTTGCCGGTATGCGGCAGCAATGCTTCCAGCACTTTTTGCGCTTCGAGCCGATCCTTATCGAGTTTGCTCTCGATAAGCGTGATCGCTTTGGCGAGTGCGCGGCGATTGCCTTGTGTCAAAAGATCGAGATTGATATCGGCCATGTGCTTTCCGATTCCTATCAAGAAAAAAGGCGGGCATTTGCCCGCCCCTTTACAGCACGTTAATTATTTTCCCGCTGCTTTATTGATCGCGTCGAGTACATCGCGCGCAGCAATCGGAATCTGCGTACCCGGTCCGAAGATGCCTTTCACGCCGGCCTGATACAGGTAATCGTAATCCTGCTTCGGAATCACGCCACCGGCCACGACGATAATGTCATCGGCGCCCTGCTTTTTCAGCTCCGCGATCAATTCCGGCACCAGCGTTTTATGTCCCGCTGCCTGCGATGAAACACCGACGACGTGCACGTCGTTTTCAACCGCCTGCCGTGCGACTTCGGCCGGTGTCGAAAACATCGGCGACAAATCGATGTCGAAACCGACATCGGCGAAAGCGGTCGCGATAACTTTTGCGCCGCGATCATGACCGTCTTGCCCCATCTTGCACACGAGCATGCGTGGACGGCGGCCGTGTTTTTCGACGAAACTTTCGATATCGCGCGAAATGTTCTGCCAGTTTTCGTCTTCCTGGAATGCTGAACCGTACACGCCGGACACCGTTTGCGCTTGTGCGTTGAAGCGGCCGAATACCCGCTCCATCGCAAATGAAATTTCACCTACCGTAGCACGTGCGCGCGTTGCCTTCACGGCGAGATCGAGCAAATTGCCCGTTCCGCCGCCATTCTTTTCGGTGGACAAGGCGCATTGATAAATCGCTTCGAGCGCATCTTCGACGACTTTCTCGTCGCGCGCCGCACGAATCTGCGCGAGACGTTTAATCTGCGATTCGCGTACCGCGTTGTTGTCGATTTCGAGAATATCGACATCGTCTTCGGTTTTGAGTCGATATTTGTTTACGCCGACAATCACGTCATCGCCGCGATCGATGCGCGCTTGTTTACGCGCCGCGGATTCTTCGATTTTCAGTTTCGGCAAACCGGTTTCGATCGCTTTCGCCATGCCGCCGGCCGCTTCGATCTCTTCGATCATCGCCCAGGCTTTATCGGCCAATTGCTGCGTCAGCGATTCCATGAAGTACGAACCGCCCCAGGGATCGACCACATTGGTAATGCCGGTTTCTTCCTGAATGATCAGCTGAGTGTTACGGGCGATACGCGCCGAAAATTCGGTCGGCAATGCAATCGCTTCGTCGAACGCGTTCGTATGCAGCGATTGCGTACCGCCGAAGACCGCTGCCATCGCTTCAATCGCAGTGCGCACGATGTTGTTGTAGGGATCCTGCTCGGTCAGGGACCAGCCCGAAGTCTGGCAGTGCGTGCGCAGCATTTTCGAGCGCTGATTTTTCGGATTGAATTCGCTGACAATGCGCGCCCACAGTTGGCGACCGGCACGTAACTTGGCGACTTCCATATAGAAATTCATGCCGATGCCCCAGAAGAACGAGAGGCGACCGGCGAATTTATCGATATCGAGTCCGGCATTGATCGCTGTGCGGATGTATTCCTTGCCATCGGCAAGCGTGTACGCGAGTTCGAGTGCCGCATCGGCACCCGCTTCCTGAATGTGATAGCCGGAAATCGAAATG
>CBFHCK010000084.1:0-8746 GCA_965653955.1 uncultured Spongiibacteraceae bacterium | reverse complement strand
GTGCACGCCGGAGCCGGTGTCGAAAATGCTTCTGCGATCGAAGCGCTACTGAATGGCGCGGATGGTATCTGGGGCGGTTTGCCCAAGCAGGCGGCAATCATCGGTCACGCATCGCTAGGAGAACTGATCGCTAATCTCGTGCGCGTCGGCAATCCACATATGCAGGACTATCGACTCGATCAATTGCTGCCGCTGGCCACCGCCTTTCAGACACTCGATCAAGAGTTACCGGTACCGGACGACACACCGATTCTCGGCAACAATGCCTATCGTTTACCGCTGAGTTTTTTTCGGCAGCTGCCGGATCGGTTTATGGATCTGGTACCGGAAGCGATTGGCGGCGAATACCGCTACAGGATATGTCCAGTGGTCAGCGATACGCTGGTAATTGCCGGTCGACTTGCCGAAGTCACGGGTCGTAGGCAGGAAGAATTTCCGCAGGCCGTGATGGAGCAAATGATTCGGCTGATGCGTCGCGACCTGCGGGCCGGTGCACGTATTGTTTACGATCAGCCAGAAAATCTATTGGCGCTGTACGAGCGCGCACTTTCATCAAGTGTCTGCTGATCCTGCCGATAACAATTCACATCATCTAATTCAGAAGCCAAGCGACCATGACAACCGATGAAAGCCTGATCGAAGCGGACCATGCTGTTTACAAGACATTACTGGAGTCGACCAAGGCAATTCCGTGGAAAATCGACTGGCCTACGAAGCGCTTTACCTATATCGGCCCGCAGATCGAAAAATTACTGGGATGGACCCCGGAGAGCTGGGTGGGCGTGGAAGATTGGGTGGCGCGCATGCATCCGGAAGATCGCGAAACCGTATTCAATTTTTGTGTGTCGCAATCGCTCGCCGGTATCGATCACGAAGCGGATTACCGCGCAATGACGAACGGCGGCGATTACGTGTGGATTCGCGATGTAGTGCATGTGGTGCGCAAAGACGGCGAAGTGGAAGCGCTGATTGGTTTCATGTTCGATATCAGCGAGCGTAAAAAGACGGAAGAGCAGGTCATGCGCTTGCAGAAGGAACTGGAAGAATTGTCGTTCAAGGATGGCTTGACCGGTGTCGCCAATCGACGCATGTTCGATTCGATTATGGAGGTCGAATGGGCGAATGCCCGGCGCCACCAACAACCGCTCTCGCTGATCGTTATCGACATCGATCACTTCAAGCAATACAACGATTTTTACGGCCACATTCAGGGCGACGATTGTTTGCGGCGTGTGGCGCAGGCATTAGGCAGCGCAGGTACACGTGCGCGCGATTTCTTTGCGCGTTACGGCGGCGAAGAATTTGTATTGGTGTTACCGGAAACCGATGTGGACGCCGCTAAAAAAATTGCCGAGCGCTGTCGCAGCCTGATTTTCAAACAGCAAATACCGCATGAAAACTCCTCAACCAGCCGGATCGTGACAGTCAGCCTCGGTGTCGGAACGATTGTCCCTTCGCACGACGCCGAGCCAATCATGTTTATCGAAGCGGTAGATCGGTTGCTCTATAAAGCCAAACAGAATGGCCGCAATTGCGTGGTGTTCAGTCAGTAATCGCTATTAATTTGCTTCACGCAGCGAATTGCCATCCCTGGCGCATAACGCAATTCGCTAGCAGACCCGAGAAAATGTGCGGCGCGGATGGATATTGCGCATTAACAACAACCCCAGCAGACCGCCCATCAGCATTAACAGCGAAGAAGGCTCCGGCACATTTTGCGCAGCTGGGCCATCGGCCGCGCCGATCAGAAAGTCGATACCCGGAACATATCCCGAGAACGAGACGTTCAGATCGAATAAGCCATCGACGCTAACGAGGCTCGCCCAGTTGCCGAGATCGAACGCACGATCGTTGAAGAAATCGAGAAAATCGTTGCCGCTGAAATCGCGCTCGAACAGCGTTTGTCCCTCGCCTGTAACCAAAAAGTTAAAGGTGCCAATGCTATCGGCGGGCAGATCGGAATCGAGTAGCCCCAGCCAGAGATGATCCGCTTGCAGGCCGGCGGTATCGAAAACGTATGAAATCGTGCCGTTAATACTGTCGTAAGAATCCGCGACGTTGGTACCGAATTCACCCAACCCCAGAACCGTGCCGCCCTGCAAGGTATTCGCGATCGTGCTATTGCTGGCCAGCGCTGCATTCGTGACGGCCGCCGATGGGGCGCCGATACCGCGCACCGTCAACGTGGCATTTTCGGGTTGCGGCGTGGCATAGGCACTGGTGTTGCCAGCCGAGGCCTGAGCGAAAATTCGCGATACCACCGAACCGCTTTCCAGGGCGAACGTGGCGCCGGATACCGCCACGCTTCGGGTAATCGGGCCGCTGTAATTGGCGGTGGCCGTAGCACTATTCGAAAGCCATGAGTTCTCGCTGACCGTGGTGGCTAACGCAACGCCGGCCCGCGGCCCCGTTCCTCCCGTTGCTGTCGCGGACGCACCGCCGCCCATGATTCCGCTGAAGCCCTCGGCGTACGCCACCGCATCACCGCCTCGCACCGCGCCAGCCCCACCTTGAGCAAATGCCTGTGGATATGCGAAGGCCACATGGAGGCTTTCGCCTTTTGCCGTCGCGAACGCATTGCCGCCTTTGCCGCGAAGTGCGAAACCGGTTCCACCGCCGCTATCGCCGCCGGTGGCTCTCGCCGTTACCTGCATGCCGAGATCCCGCGCGGAAAAACTGCCGTCGGCTACAGCCCGAGCATCGCCACCATTGCCGTGCAGCCCGATCGCAGATGTACCACCGCTGCCGCCGATCGCGATGGCATCCTCAAAGGTATCTGCCGGAAAGCCGCCCAGATCGGCGGTGACAGTAGCACTGGCGTTACCGCCGCGACCGCCCAGCAACAATCCATCGCCACCGTTGCCGGCCTGCGCTCTCGCCATACCTGAGGCACTGCCAATTGGATGGGTGGGCGAATGTATCGCCGATGCTTTCGCTGCGCCGCCGGCACCCCCATTGAGGCCTCGCCCGCCATCACCGCCGCTGGCATTGACGGTCAATTGATCGGATATCTCTGGATAGAATTCGAGGTCTACCGCGCCGGTCTCGATGCCTTTCGCAAAGGCGCTGCCGCCTGCGCCGCCGTTGCCGGGTATTAAACCGCTACCGCCATCTCCACCCGCTCCGCCTGACGCACTGACAATATTGATCAGATGGACCAGGAAGGGGCCGCCTTCCTCGAATATCTGCCCCTGCGCGGTTAAATTCGCCGTGGCATTGCCGCCCTTTCCGCCCGCAGCACCGGGGAGCAGCACCGTGCTTGAGCCACCTTCGCCACCGCTACCGGCAGTCGCGGTAACCGTGTTGACGTAATCGCTGCTGACAGCACCCGCGTTGGCTGCACCACCATTACCGCCACGCGATGGAAGCGGTCTATCAATGCCGGGAATTCCGCTCGTCCCAATTTCGGTAATTGTCAACGCCGCTGCCGCTTGCGCGAGACACGCGAAAATCAACGCACCGGAATAAATCGAAATGACTGAGGATTTGATGCGCCGAGAAATAACTGATGAGTTCGTGCTGCAAGGCATTGGCATGATCACTTCTCCCTATGTGGACAAACCGGTTGGCGACAGAAACAACTCCGCGCATCGCGCAGCTCCCAAAACATAAACATCAATAATTAAGGAGCCGGAGCGAATACTAATGCCGCACCGCAGTGCTAGCGATATGCGCTGCTAGAAGGAATTTTCATCAAGCGATGGTGTGGATATATGCGAAGGTGACCGAGCCTTAAATTTATTTGGAAATAGCGAATTTATTAAATGCTACCGCTCACTCGCCCCGATGAAATACCAATTGCAGCCAATCGGGTTTGTTATCGGTGTGGTAAATGCGGATGCGCGACAAACTCGCGTACGGAACAGAAAACGTCGAGAACGCATTCATCGACATCTGCAGCCATTCGCACAACATCATTCGAATGACGGCACCATGACTAATTAACAGCACATGTTCGCCGCGATGTTCGCGCAGAATTTTATCGGCGGCATTCATTACGCGCAGACGAAATTCGTTCAACGGCTCCGCATTTGGCGGTGAAAACCGCAATGGATCGTTCCAGAAATTACGCAGCAAATCGCCGTGTTCGCGCTCGATATCGGCTATCCGTCGTCCCTCCCAATCGCCAAAACTGAATTCGCGAAAATCATTTTCGATACGTAATGGCAACGAATTCTGTTCCGCGAATTGCTCGGCAAAATCAGCACAACGCTGTAATGACGAGCTGACTACGCGATCCCAGCCGCCGTGCGCGGCCAAAGCGGTTCGCATTTGTTGCCAGCCGGTTTCCGTCAGCGTCACATTCGTCGAGCCGCGAAAAATTTCACCGCCGTCGCAAGCGCCGTGACGCAACAAATCGATCGTTGTGCTTTCGATTCTTTTGCTCATGTAAATGGGTTCATGTAGATGGATTCATTCAGATTGGCTCACGCCGGCACTTTCGAAACTGGCCATGCCATTGTGTAGCGCACAGGCCATACGCAATAACGGAACGGCAACCGCCGCGCCGCTGCCTTCGCCCAAACGCATATCGAGATTTAATAAAGGTCGCACATCGAGCTGTTCGATGAGACGGCGATGACCATGCTCGGCCGAGCAGTGCGAAAACAACAGCCACGGACGAATCGAAGAATTCAATTCGAGCGCAACCATCGCAGCAGCCGTACAAATAAAGCCATCGACAAGAATCGGTACGCCTTTTTGCGCACTGCGGATATAAGCGCCGACCAGCGCGGCAATTTCGAAACCGCCGAGATACTGCAATATCGCCAACGGCGTGGTTAATTGCGCACGGTGCAACTGCAATGCGTCATCGATAACTTTTATTTTCCGGGCGATGCCATCGTCATTGACACCAGTACCGCGACCGACCAGCTCGGATGCGGGCAGACGCAATAACGCGCAAGCGACTGCGCTCGCACTGGTGGTGTTGGCAATGCCCATTTCGCCGCCAATAAATAAATCCGCGCTGCCATAGCGATCGATGACATCGCGCCCCACTTGCAATGCACGTTCGCACAATGCCGCGCTCATTGCCGGTCCATGCGCGAAATTCTGCGTGCCGCTACCGAGCCGTTCGTCGCGCACATTCGGCAACGGCGCTAACGGATTGACTGTGCCGACATTGACGACTTCAAATTCGGCGTTCAATTCGCCCGCAAGAACCGTAATCGCCGCGCCGCCTGTAGAAAAATTTCGCACCATTTCGCCGGTGACAATTTGTGGATACGCCGATACGCCTTCGGCAGCGACACCGTGGTCGGCGGCGAACACTGCGATTTTCACTTCGTCCACGCGCGGTTGCTCGCGCTGCTGCAATGCCGCCAATTGCACCGCGCATTGCTCGAGCACGCCGAGCGATCCCGCCGGTTTGGTCAATTGCGCCTGACGCGACAATGCCCGCTGACGATATGTTGCACTTTCTGGCTGGGCCGCTTGGCGATACCACTCAGTCACACTGTTTTCCTTTTAAACCTTTGCGCGGAATTCTTTTAAACCTTTGCACGGGACTCTTTTAAACATTGCGCCAAGCCGGCGGCAACGAAAAATACGCGCTCGCACTGTTGTGCAAGTTGCTGATGTAACCGCCCGCTTTCGTCGACGAAACGCCGGCTCAACGGATCGATTGGCACGATACCCTGACCTACTTCATTGCTGACAAAAATTATGTGCCCACGCGCACGAGGCATTAATTCCAGCAATTGCACGCGCTCGCGCTCGAATGTTTGCGCGTCGCCAGCGAGTAATAAATTCGTCAACCATAACGTCAGACAATCGATTAACAGACAGCGATCGTCTGCCATGTTGTTCGCAATGACATCTGCGAGATGGAGCGGTTCTTCGATGGTCAGTGCAAATCCGCTGCGCTGCTGTCGATGGTGTTCGATACGTGCGGCCATTTCGTCGTCGCCTGCGTGCGCAGTGGCGATATAACGGCATTCATAACCGCTGTCGCGCGCGCGGCGTTCGGCGAATGCGCTTTTACCGGAGCGCGCACCGCCTAATATCAATTCAAGCAAGGGAGAACCTGCATTTTTTTGTCGGAACGAGGCGCGTATAGTAACGCGCTACTCTGGTCTGCAAATAGTGGCGGCCTGCAAACAGTCGCGGTCCGCAAACAGTGGCCAGCAAACAGCACCCCCAATTATTAACCTGACGCCAAACGCATTTTGCGTTTATTACGGGATATCGCAATGGGACACCGTTTATCGAAAATTTACACGCGCACTGGCGACGACGGCACCACCGGCCTCGGCGATGGCTCGCGCATTGAGAAAGATCATCCGCGCATGACGGCAATGGGTAGCGTCGATGAACTCAACAGTGTGATTGGCATGTTGATCGCAGAATTGCCGAGCGACGATGCTCTGCGGCAGCCATTGTCCGCGATTCAACACAATCTTTTTAATCTCGGCGGCGAATTATCGATTCCCGGTTACGTGATGGTGAAACCGGAACACATTACCGAGCTCGAAAATATTCTCGATGAATTGAATGAACCGCTGCCACCGCTGAAAAATTTCATTCTGCCGGGCGGGTCGCGCAATGCAGCCACATGCCATCTTGCACGCGCAATATGCCGCCGTGCCGAACGCGATCTCGTCACGCTATCGCGCGACAACGAAATCAACATCAGCGGCCGGCATTACATCAATCGCCTGTCCGATTTTTTATTCGTGCTCGCACGCGTCCTGGCACGACGCGATGGCGGCGCCGAAGTACTTTGGCAACAGCCGAAGGCCTAGCGAAAATACTGCGGAATTATCGATGAACGAATCTCTAGCCCCCATCATCACCGCTACGTATCAGCAGGCAAAATGCTTAATCGATGCCGATACGATTGCAGATGCATTGCGCCAATTAAGTGCGCGGATGAATGCGGATTTACGCGACGCAAACCCGGTCATGCTGGTCATCATGAAAGGCGGCATCGTGTTCGCGGGCCAATTGTTGCCGCTGCTGAATTTTCCGCTTGAAGTCGATTTCTGTCAGGTCAGTCGTTATCGCGGTAACGTTCGCGGCACCGAACTCGAATGGTTGGTTGAGCCATCAATGGATTTGACCGCTCGCCATGTCGTGATCGTCGACGATATTTATGATGAAGGCACAACGTTGGCCGTATTGATCGATGCCTGCAAACAGCGGGGTGCGGTCGATGTAAAAACCTGCGTATTGGTGGATAAGCGGCATGATCGCAAACAAGATCCCGATTACCGCGCCGATTATGTCGCTGTGCAAACACCAGATCGATTTTTAGTTGGCTTCGGTATGGATTACCAAGGCTTCGGTCGAAATTTACCTGGGCTTTATGTTCTCGATTGATCGTACATGCAGACACCGATAAAAAAAATTCTGATTTTGGTCGCAATGCAGGCCGAAGCCGATCCGATTATTGCCGCATTGAATTTGCTCGCAACCGGCTCTTTCGATGCACAACTGCCATTCAAATCGTACGAACGAGCCGATGCCGACCAACAAATTTTATTAATGGTGAGTGGTATCGACCCGCGCTATCGCGTCGACAATATCGGCACGCAACCTGCCACGCTGATGGCGTATGTCGGCATCGAATATTTTCGACCGGACTTGGTCATTTCCGCCGGCACGGCGGGCGGCTTTTCGGCAAGCGGCGCGCAAATCGGCACTGTGTATTTAAGCGACGACGAATTTTTATTTCACGATCGCCAAATACCGCTCGCCGGATTCAACGAACAAGGTGCTGGACATTACCCCGCCGCGAATGTGCGCGCACTGGCGCAACAATTGAATCTGCCGTTCGGAAAAATATCGAGCGGCAGTTCGTTCACGAAATATCCCGATCAAATGGCGCAGATCGAAAAATCCGGCGCCGTCGCGAAGGAAATGGAAGCTGCGGCGATCGCGTGGGTGTGCTGGATCAAGCAGGTGCCATTGTTCGCTGTTAAATCAATTACCAATTTACTTGATTTAGGCGAATCGTCGGAGCAGCAATTTAATGACAATTTTGCAGTGGCGGTGCTAGGACTAGCCGTATGTATCCAACGAATTGTTGAAGCAATGCGCGGAAAGTTCATTTCGGATTTGGCAGAATAATCAAGCCTCAGCACAGCCAGCTTCTAATTACCTTTGCCGTCGCTAACGGCAAAGGGTAGAGAATATTATTACCGCAGGGATGCAGACATGCCGACAGTGTTCAGATACAGCCCTTATCGTTTTTATTGGTACAGCCATGAACCAAACGAACCAGCACATGTTCATGTCGATCGCGAAGATTATTCCGCCAAGTTCTGGCTGGATGCCGTGAAAATCTCATATAACCTCGGGTTTCCGGCTCACGAACTGCGTAATTATTGAAACGAATCAACCTGCACTGAAGGAGGCATGGTATGAGTATTTTGGCCGCTAGCGCTGACGAACGTGTCGACAGCGTTGAGTTTTCTGAAGGATTCTTGATAGTCGGTTTGAAAGACCGCCGTCGTATTTCCGTACCGCTGGAATGGTATCCACGTTTGGCTCAGGCATCGCAGCTACAACGTAATCATTGGGAAATTTGCGGCGGCGGCTATGGTATTCACTGGCCCGATGTCGATGAAGACCTCAGCACCGAAGGTTTATTGCGGGGTGCTCCGGCGCCCTGATAATCAATTCCCTAACCGCACTACCTGCACTTCCGGATCGCGGCTCGCGCCGGCGTCGTGCAGCCGCTTTAAATAATCGTCCCAGTACTGTTGTCGATGGGTGCAAAGCTCGTACAGATATTCCCACG
>CBFHCK010000083.1:0-8776 GCA_965653955.1 uncultured Spongiibacteraceae bacterium | reverse complement strand
ATCAAATCGTCGTGAATCGATGCGGCATTATTGACGAGCACATCGAGGCGACCGTGCTCGCGTTCGATTTGTTGAAACAACGCGGCGATCTGTTGCTGATCGGCGCAATCGCAGGCCACGGCTATGCCTTTGCCGCCGCTCCGCGTGACTTCAGCGGCGGTGCTGTCGATAGTGCCCGGCAGCGCGGCATTGCCGTCGTTGCGCGTGCGGCCGGTGACGTAAACCACATAGCCTTTGCTGCCGAGTGCGAGCGCGATGCCTTTGCCGGCGCCACGACTGGCGCCGGTAACGACCGCGATCGGTGCACCGTTCGCAGCAGGGTGAATCACAGGAACACGTCCGTGCTGTTCAGGCCGAGTTGTACGCCGCCGTAGTTTTTGCCGAAGGTGTAGGGGTTGTTTGCCACATGCGCGCGGCCGGCGAGAATATCGAGCACGAAGCGTTGCAACGGCGAGTCGATAAAGATCGCGCGGCCACCGCACATTTTCTGCAATTCGAGCGCAGCGTTCAGACATTCTTCCGGCACCGCTGCCGATTCGAAGCGATATTGAATCCGCGTGTTCAAATCGGTCGGCTCGCCGCGACGCGCATCGGCCATCAGGCGATCGAAATTCGCCGTCAGTTTCAAATAAAGCTTGTCGACGGTGGCTTGCGCGTTGGCGGCTGCCATTTGCGCGTGCGGATCTTCCGCGGTTTTCGAGCCGCTGTTGCTGCCGATGCGCTTCGACGCGACATCGCGGTATGCATGCAACGCGCCCTGCAATGCGCCGATTGCGCCAGCCGACACCGCGCGCGGGAAAATCTGGCCGAACGGAATTTTGTAGAGCGGAATCGTATGGCTGTCCGGGCCGGGGTTTTCGCCTTTGAAGCTCGCGATCGAACTCAGCGTGCGATACTCGGGCACGAACGCATCTTTGACGACGATATCTTTCGAACCGGTGCCCTGCAGACCGAAGGTGAACCAGGTGTCGACGATTTCGAAATCTTTGCGCGGCACGAGGAAAGTGCGGTAATCGGGATTCGGGTTATCCGCGGTGGGAGGTACGACGCCGCCGAGGAATACCCAATCGCAGTGATCGCAACCGCTGGAGAACGACCAGCGCCCGCTGAATTTGAAACCGCCATCGACATGTTCGACTTTGCCGACCGGCATATACGACGATGCAATTCGCACATTGGTGTCGTCTTTCCAAACGTCTTCCTGCGCTTTCAAATCGAACAGTGCGATCTGCCAGTTGTGCACGGCGATCACGCCGTAAATCCACGCGGTCGACATGCACGCTTCGGCGAGCGCGAATTGCACATCGAAGAAAACCTGCGGGTCCATCTCATAACCGCCCCAGCGTTTTGGTTGCAATACGCGGAACAATCCGGCGTTCTGCATTTCGCGCACGGTTTCATCGGAAATTTTACGATCGATCTGCGCTTGACGTGCGCGCTCGCGCAACGCCGGCTGCAATGCGCGGGTTTTCTGAACGACTTCTTGCGGAGTAGGGATGGCACTGGTCATAAGAATTCTCCGAACGCTTTATTGATTTAGTGGTTGCGTAATGCAGTTGCGACGAAAGTAAAAACGATGCTGTCCGCATCGCGAACGGTTGGCGATTACACCGCCGCCAATTGTTTGTATTGGCCCTTGAAAAAAATCAGCGGATCTTTGTTGAGGTTGTCGAACGCGACAATGCGGCCGACCAGAATGATGTGATCGCCACCCGCATAACGATGCTCGATCTCGCATTCGAAACGCGCGCTGTAATCGGTCAATACCGGGACGTTGCCGGCGCCGAATTCGTGCGGCGTTTCGGCGAATTTGTCGATGTTCTTCGTCGCGAAATGACGCGACAGTTGTTCCTGACCCGAGTGCAGGACATGAATCGCAAAATGCGAAGCTTCGTTGAATGCGTCGAACGCAGTCGCAGTTTTTGCAATGCTCCACAGCGCCAATGGCGGTTCGAGCGATACCGACGAGAAACTGTTGGCGGTCATGCCGACCGGTTTGCCGCTGCTATCGCGGCCGGTGATGATGGTGACGCCGGTGATAAAGCTGCCGAAGGCATTGCGAAGCTGGATGGGGTCAATCGTGCTCATGGTGTCCTGCCGGTTATCGGAATTTGAGCCGGATCATAACAAAGGGGCCTTGACCGAACATACCGCATATGAGGGAAAGATCGGCGGCCTAAGCTACTCGGCTTTGGCATCCTGCGTCGCCCTACCGACCGCATCCATGCAGTCGTGCGCTCGGCGGGCATGGGCGCGAGCGGTGCTCGGAATGCTCACATACTGACGTGTATGCTCCGCTTCCCCGGCTTTGGCTCCTGCGTCGCTCTACCGACTGCATCCGTGCAGTCGTGTGCTCCGGCCGTGCGTAACCTGCCTTCGCTCGCTACGCTTAGGCAGCCGATCTTGAGTAGTAGGGTTACGCTGGGATGTATTCACCACCATTCACATCGAGCACCGCACCAGCGATTGCCGAGGCGTAATCCGAAACTAAGAACAGCGCGGCGCGGGCGCATTCGTCGTCGGTGACGATGCGGCGTAACGCGATGTTCTGTGCGACGCCGGCCACGGCCTGATCGAGCGTGATGCCTTGTGCCTGTGCCATGCCTTCGAGAGCGCCTTGCACCGGCACACCCCACATCCAGCCCATGCGGGTGGCATTGACGCGAATATTTTGCGGACCCAGTTCCAGCGCGAGGTATTTCATCGCCGTCATTAAAGCGCCTTTCGCTGCGGCGTAACCGCCTTCACCGGGGAACGGTTTCATGGTTGCCATTGTGCCGATCATCACGATGGCGCCGCCTTGCTTCATGTGTTGCGCGCAGCAGCGGCTCAGTTCGATCGAGCCGACCACGTTGGTGTTGAATATTTCTTTCCATAAATTCAAATCGCCGTTGGCGATCGGTTCGAAATTGCCGTGCATGAATGCGCTGTTGATCAGGCAGTCGATGCGGCCAAATTCGGCAGCGGCTTTATCCGCGAGGTTTTTGCATTGCGCGGCATCGCTGATATCGGTCGGCACCTTGAGAATTTTGGTGGTGAAACCCAGTTCGCGAATGCGTTGCTCGGCATCATCAAGTTTGGCGGCGGTGCGCGCGGCAATGACTAAACCCTTGGCACCTTCACGCGCGGCCTCGACCGCGAGTTTGACGCCAAGCCCTGGACCAATACCGGAAACGACGACGATTTTATCTTTCAGCAGCATGATCATTTTTCTCCTGTGATATAGCGCTGGCGATACTCGCGAAAATCCGCTTTCACACCTTCTTCGCTGTAACCGAACTGTTCGAGCGTGTAATTGTGCGGCGGGCGTTTTTCGCGCGGGTTGCTGTCCATATACGCTTGAATTTGTTGCCGCGCCTTGTCCGTCATCGGCATGCCGAAGTACTCGTAAATGCGCCCGATCAAGCCGACCGGATCTCGCACCGTTTCGCGAAAATCGACATCGAAGAATTTATTTGTCGGCAATTTTTCGCGCGCGGCCATGCAGCGATACAAATCGCGATGCATCACCGAACCGCCGATATAACCGGCGAGATCGGCATCGACTTTATCGGTGCCGGCATGCCAGAGGTTGTAGATCATGCTCGCGTACGACGGCAGCGTTTGCAGCGGATCGCGGTGCGTCTGAATGAATTGCGCATCGGGAAATTGCTCGACGATGATGTCGACATTGCCCAAATGAATCGGCGTTTTCAGCAGCCAGCGCTCGGCATTCAAACCGCGCTGCTTTTTTTGCCATTGCAGCAACTGCAACATCTTTTTCAGATAGGCATAAGCGGGGCGCATATCCTGCTGGCCAAGCCAATCGTGATAGCTCTTGATCGGCGCCATGGTTTCCGAAGTGGTGCTGTAGAGCGTTTGATCGAGTAATAGAATGTCTTCGTCGGCGCCCATCGCGTCCCAGGGATGAATCGCGGCCAACTCGGGGCTCGCTTCCAGAATCGCAGCGACTTCGGCTTTCGCCATCGCGATGCGTTTTTCGCCGCGAATATCATCGGCTTCCGGCACCGGAAAACGGTTTTCCCAC
The DNA here is from genome assembly GCA_965653955.1 of uncultured Spongiibacteraceae bacterium. Classification (GTDB taxonomy): domain Bacteria; phylum Pseudomonadota; class Gammaproteobacteria; order Pseudomonadales; family CAMLJR01; genus CAMLJR01. Next base: position 4,749 of record CBFHCK010000083.1, on the reverse strand, counting down.
CACGCCGCAGAATAGAAGCGCGAGTCGGCGGCGATCAGGCGTTGCAATAATGTGGTGCCGGTGCGGGTCAGGCCGAGGATGACGAGCGGGGCAACAATTTTTTCGTCGAGGATTTCCGGTTTGCGTTTAAACCAGTCATTCGCGCGCAAGCGACCGGTAAGAATATTCAGTAAACGGTGATGCCAGGTTTGACGTCCCGCCGCATTTAAATCGGCTTCTTCGTTCAGTGCGGTGGTCAGGCGTTGCAGGGGTTCGTCGATCGGTAAATCGTCGAAGTCATGCAGGCCGGTTTGCTGGCGGGCAAGCGCTATCAGATGTTGTGGGTCGAGTAAGTTATCGCTGGTCATGTGATTCCTGTGGCACTGAAACGTGGTTTTGTCGAATGGTTTTTCAGGTCATTCGTCCTAAATAAAACGAAAAAATTTTTGAAAGAGAAGCGTCGATGCATACGCATCGACGCGAATGATTTACTGCTGGGCGACGCTGAAGTCGTGGCCCCAGAAGCTATTGACGGTGCTTTGGAACGACGAGTATTTGCTCCAGTCATCGACCACCATGCCGTCGGCGCCGTACTCGATCATGAAGCCGCCGGGGGTAAGCATGTAGAACGACACCATGTGGTCGTTCGCATGTCGGCCGAGCGTGCCGGTGAGTTTGGTACCGCTCGCTTTCATCCGGTCGAGTGCGCGACCGACTTCATCGATCGCGCAGGTTTCGATCATCACATGCACGCAACCGCTCGGCACCGCCATTTCGAACAGCGCGAGGCTGTGATGACGGTTATTGCAGTGCAGGAAATACAGACGTTTTTCCGGTTCGTTCGGATCGGGCGTGAAGCGCACTTTCATCAGATCGCTCAAGCCGAAGCCGAGCACTTCGGTGAAAAATTTCACTGTCGCGTCAAATTCGGCGGCCGGCAATACCGTGTGGCCGACACCCATGTTGCCGGTGACGAAACCCTGCACGCCGATCGGTGAAATGAAGCGGCCGAAATTCGAAATCGCGCCCCAGAATAATTCGTGCTGGTTGCCCGACGGGTCTTTGAACTTCACCAGATCCTGCACCTGGCGCAACGCGATTTCTTCCGCGGTACCTTGGGTGACTTCCACGTTTGCAGCGCGCAATTGCGCGATGGTTTGTGCAAACGAATCGGGATTGCCGGCTTCCCAGCCAGATGCGCCGTAACGATCTTCAGCGCCTTTTTGCACCAGAAAGCGATACGGGCGGTCATCCATTTTCAAGTACAGCGAATCGGGATTCGCCGCGCTCAGCGTATCGTTGACGGCAACGCCGAGCACTTGCGTACCGTAGTGTTCCCACTTCGCTAATTCGGTGGCTTGAACGGTGATGTAGCCGAGACTGTGGATCGCCATGTATCTGCTCCGATAAATAAGTTGTTATTTAATGCGTGCGCGCAATTCGGTTTTCAATACTTTGCCCGAGGCGTTCAACGGCAGCGCATCGACGAATTCAACGTGGCGCGGCACTTTGTAATTCGCCATGTTGTCGCGGCACCATTGAATCAACTCCTGTTCATCGATGGTGGCGCCGGATTTCTTCACCGCCCACACCATACACACTTCGCCCATGCGCTCATCCGGTGCGCCGACAACGGCGCTCATCGCCAGTTGCGGATGCGACGCGAGAATGTTTTCAATCTCGGCCGGATACACGTTGAAACCGCCGGTGATGAACATGTCTTTCAGTCGATCGGTGATGCGCAGATTGCCTTGCTCGTCGAGGATGCCGACGTCGCCGGTGTGCAGCCAGCCGTTTTTGATCGTGTCGGCGGTGGCTTGAGGATTTTCGAAATAACCCTGCATCACGTTGTAGCCGCGAATGACGATTTCACCGGCTTCGCCGCACGCCACTTCATGGCCGTTGATATCGACGCATTTGACTTCGGTGCCTTCGATCGCGCGCCCTGAGGTTTTTGCGATGGTTTCGGCATCGTCGGTGGCAAGGCACATCGTCGCAGTGCCGCAGCTTTCAGTCAGACCGTAGGCGGAGACAACGGTTTCGATTTTAAGTACATCCCGCATTTGTCGGATCAGCTCGACCGGAATCGCCGCAGCGCCGGTGCTGGCGCGCTTCAGCGAAGAAATATCGAATTGTTGCCAGTTCGGGAACGCGAGAATCGATTGAAATAAAGTCGGTGGGCCGGGCATCACGGTGATGCGTTCGTCCTGAATGCGCTGCAGGATTTTCGCGGTATCGAACACCTGATGCGGAAACACGGTACAGCCCGACATCAATGAGGTCACTAAGCCGGCCTTGTAGCCGAAGCTATGAAAGAACGGACCGATGATCAGGTAGCGATCGCCGGCTTCGAGTCCCATCACGCTCGACCAGTAATGGTAGGTGCGCAGGTTTTGCGCGTGGCCGGCCATGACGCCTTTCGGTGCGCCGGTGGTGCCGGAGGTGAACAGAATATCAGCGGTATCGCCGCCGCTCACCGCTGCGATATGTGCGTCAAGTTCTGCGGCGCTGACGGCATCGCCGGATTTGAGGAAATCCTGCCATGCGGTGTGGCGCTGCGATTGCGGTTTCAGCAAGACGATTTTTTGCAGTGCCGGCAAATCCTCGTCGTCGAGCATCGCCGGATAATCGCAATCGAGAAAGTTATCGATGCAAAACAGCAGTTTTGCCGCGCTCTTTTGCAGGATGTATCCGGCTTCGCTGCGCTTGTAGCGCGTGTTCAACGTAACCAGGATCGCGCCGATGGTTTGTATGCCGTAGGCGGCAATTACCCATTCATAAATATTGGGCGCCCATATTGCGACACGATCGCCTTTCTTTATGCCTTGCGCGATCAGCGCAGCGGCGACTCGGCGTGTCTGCGCACGCAGATCGCTGAAACTGATTTGCGCATCGCCGTCGTGCAGATAAATCGCGGCGCCAAAACGGGTCGCAGCGGCGTCGATCAGAGCGGGAATAGTGTCATTGCGCAATGGAGATTGAGGCATCGTCAGTCTTATCAAAAACGGGGTGGGAAAGGGGTCATTCTGGGTGCGGCCAAGCTAAAGGATCGCCCCGCTAAAGTCATAGTCCTCATGGACGATGAGTGTCCGGGAGGTGGCTCGCATAATCGCCGCAGCTTTTTGACCCTTGCCGCGCATGCTCGCGGCAAGCAGCCACACCAGTGGATTTGCGAGCTGTCGCTAACCACGCCGGCGGAGCTTGGCAGATTTCTTCGCGGCCCCGCAACACCTGGTTTTTCCATTCGAATTCACACGTCCAAAAGATCGAGGATCGTCATGAGTAAAGTGCTTTCCGCAGCGGCTGCCGTTGCGCAGATCAAAGATGGCATGACCATCGGTATCGGTGGTTGGGGTCCGCGTCGCAAACCGATGGCACTGATACGCGAGTTGCTGCGTTCCGACGTTAAAGACCTGACCGTGGTTGCTTACGGCGGCGCCGATGTCGGCATGCTGTGCGCAGCCGGCAAAGTGAAGAAGGTGATCTTCGCGTTCGTGTCGCTCGATTTCATTCCGCTCGAACCGTACTTCCGCAAAGCGCGTCAAAGCGGCGCCATCGAAGTGATGGAAATCGACGAAGGCATGATGCTGCTCGGTCTGAAAGCCGCCGGCATTAACGCGCCGTACATTCCGACACCGATCGGCCTCGGCACCGATGTCGTCAAGGTCAACAAAGACATCAAAGTGATCGACTCGCCGTACGACGATAAAGAGTGGGTCGCAATGCCGGCGTTGAAACTCGATGTCGCATTGATTCATGTCGACCGCTCGGACGAGCGCGGCGTGTGCCAGGTTAAGGGCCCGGATTTGTACATGGACGACCTGATGGTGCGTGCAGCGGAAAAAACCTTCGCATCGTGCGACGAACTGGTCGATACCAGCTATTTCCATCAAAACGCCGAAGAGTCGCGCTACGTATTCTGGGAGCGCAGCGAGACAACTGGTGTCGTGCACATTCCTTGCGGCGCACACCCGACCTCATGCGCACCGCTGTACGGTTTCGACACCGCGCATTTCAATGCGTATACCGCAACGGCTAAAGAAGAAGGCGGCTGGCAAGGCTACTTCGACAAATATGTCGCGGTGACCGAAGAGCAATATCTCGCCGAAGTCGGTGGCGCCGATGCCATCAAAAAACTACCGCTGCCCGTATTTTGAAAAAAAAGAGTTTTAAGGAAGGGGAACCAGAATGAGCGAAACCAATTACACGCTGGCTGACCTGTTAGTCGTCGCCGCCGCCGAATGCTGGAACAACGCGGGCGAAGTGCTCGCCACCGGTATCGGCGTAATCCCGCGTCTCGGCGCCAGCTTGTCGATGTCGACCAAAAATCCGCTGTTGCTGATGACCGATTCCGAAGCGTTCGTCGTCTCCGAGCCGGTACCACTCGGCAAGCGCAACGGCTACGAGCCGAAGCGCGAAACGTGGATGGGCTTCTCGCGTATTTTCGACAACGTGTGGAGCGGCAAACGCCACGCCCTGGTCGGCCCGACGCAGATCGATCGCTACGGCCAGGCCAACATTTCCTGCCTCGGCGGTACCTACGACAAGCCGAAAACGATGATGCTCGGTGTGCGCGGCTTCCCCGGCAATTCGATCAGCCACGGCAATTCGTTCTTCGTGCCCGGGCATAGCAAGAACGTGTTCGTCGAGAAAGACGAATGCGACATGGTGGCGTCGATCGGCTACAACCCAGCGCGTCTGCCGAAGGGTTATAAACTCGACGACATCAAGATAGGTCGCATCATCACCAACTTGTGCGTGATGGACTTC
>CBFHCK010000082.1:0-8804 GCA_965653955.1 uncultured Spongiibacteraceae bacterium | reverse complement strand
GCATATCGGTATTGGCGGATCGGATCTGGGTCCGAGATTTGTCGTTTCGGCGCTGAAGGCTTTCTGGACAGGGTCACAGCGTGTGCACTTTGTTGCGAATGTGGATCCCTGCGAGCTGGCCGATACGCTGGCGGAGCTTAATCCGGAAACGACATTAATCATCACTGCATCGAAAACATTCACCACGCTGGAAACCTTGAGCAACAGCCAAGCAGCACGCGCCTGGTTGCAAGCTGCCGCTGGCGATCGCTCCATTGATGCACATCTCGTTGCGATTACTGCCAATCCCGCACGCGCCGCCAGCTTGGGCACACCCGAATCGCAGATTTTTCCGATGTGGGATTGGGTCGGCGGCCGTTATTCGCTGTGGTCCGCGATAGGCCTGCCGATTGCGATCGCAGTGGGTTGGGAAAACTTCCGCGCGCTGCTCGATGGCGCTGCGAATATGGATAATCATTATCGAACTGCCCCGCTGGCCGCCAATATGCCGGCACTACTGGCCTTTTTCGAATGCTGGTACAGCACGGACTGGAATGCACACAGCGCGTTGGTGCTGCCGTATTCGCATCGACTCCGGTTGTTTCCCGCTTTCCTGCAGCAATTATCGATGGAGAGTCTCGGCAAGTCGGTCACAATCGATGGCGCACCAGTCGAGGGGAACACCGGGCTGGTCGTATGGGGCGAGCCTGGAACCAACAGCCAGCACTCTTTCATGCAGTTATTGCATCAAGGCACTCGATTTATTCCCGTAGATTTCATTGCGGTGGCAAAGCCGGAAGATCCAGGTAATGAGCAGCACACACATCTATACGCCAATTGCCTAAGCCAAAGCCGTGCATTGATGATCGGCAAGTCGCGGCAGCAGGTAATGAGCGAATTACAGGCTGGCGGTTTAACGAACGAAGAGGCACTCGCCCTGGCACCTCACAAAGTGCATTCGGGGAATCGCCCGAGCAATACCCTATTTATTGATCGCCTCACACCGAACGCTTTGGGCGCTTTGATCGCACTCTATGAACATAAAGTTCATGCGCAAAGCGTAATCTGGGACATCAATGCATTCGATCAATGGGGCGTCGAACTCGGCAAGCAATCCGCTACCGCGATCTTTGGCGTCATCAGCGGAAAAACCACTGCCGCACTGGATGGCTCAACATCGCAACTGATCGAGCGGTTTCGCGATATCAACCATTAACCCGCCGCAAACTGGCGACCACGGATGAGCGTTGCTAGCCTAGAGCGGGTTAGCAACGCGCACTTAAAGGACAGCAAATGCCAATTACCAATTCACCTCGCATCGCTATCGTTGGCCTGGGCTATGTCGGGCTGCCACTCGCGGTGGAGTTCGGCAAACATCTCCCCACAGTGGGTTTCGATATCAACCGACATCGCGTTGAGCAGTTGCTGCAAGGTATCGATATCACGCTCGAAACCACTGCGGAAGAATTAACAGCCTCCAAGCAGTTGCTCATCACCTGCGATCGCGACGCCATTGCCGACTGCAACGTTTTCATAGTGACGGTGCCGACACCTGTCGACAACAACAAACAACCCGATTTGACGCCGCTGCGCAAAGCCAGCGAAACCGTTGCGCATGTACTCAAGGCCGGTGATGTCGTGATCTACGAATCAACCGTTTATCCGGGCGCGACCGAAGAAGAATGCATACCGGTAATGGAAAAAATTTCCGGCCTTACATTCAATAAAGATTTTTTTGCCGGCTACAGCCCCGAACGCATCAATCCCGGCGACAAGCAACGCCGCCTGACCAACATTCTGAAGATCACGTCGGGGTCGACCCCTGAAGTAGCGGATTTCGTCGATGATCTGTATCGCCGCATCATCACTGCGGGCACACATAAAGCGACCAGCATTCGCGTCGCCGAGGCAGCCAAGGTCATCGAAAATACACAGCGTGATGTCAACATCGCATTAGTGAATGAGCTCGCGCAGATTTTCAAACGTCTCGGCATCGATACTGAAGACGTATTGAAAGCGGCCGGCACCAAGTGGAATTTTTTACCGTATCGCCCGGGTCTGGTGGGTGGTCATTGCATCGGAGTCGATCCGTATTATCTCGCCAGCAAGGCGCAGCAACACGGTTATTTTCCCGAAATCATTACCGCCGCGCGACGCATCAATGATGGCATGGGCGTTTACGTCGCGAGCGAAGTGATGCGCTTAATGACGCAAAAGCGTATTCATATCGTCGACTCGAATATTCTCATGCTGGGCTTGGCGTTTAAAGAAAACTGCCCGGATCTACGCAACACGCGCGTCGTCGACATCGTGCAAGAACTTAAATTGTGCAACGCGCATGTCGACGTATTCGATCCGTGGGTGAAAGCGGACGAAGCAGAAGAAGAATTCGGTTTCCGAACGATCGAGAATCCTGCGCAACGCCATTACGACGCGATTATCGTTGCCGTCGCTCACGACCAATTCAAGGAAATGGGCATCGACGCTGTACGCAAGCTCGCGAAAAATACCGCGGTGATTTTCGATATCAAATACGTGTTCCCTGCCGATAAAGTCGACGGGCGCCTTTAATTATTTGCTGAGATGGCATATTGAATTTATTAGTTACTGGAACCGCGGGCTTTATCGGATGCGAAGTTGCATTACGATTGCTTGCCCGCGGCGACACCGTTATCGGGATCGATAATCTCAACAACTATTACGATGTAGAGTTGAAGCGCGCGCGGCTTGCGGGGTTATCGACCCACGAAAATTATCACCATCACGAATTTTGCATTTCCGATGCCGCAGCATTGCAACAACTGTTTTCGAAATTCAAACCGCAGCGCGTTATCCATTTAGCGGCACAAGCGGGCGTACGTTATTCGCTGGAAAACCCATCGGCATATCTCACGTCCAATCTGGTGGCGTTCGGCAACATCCTTGAAATGTGCCGACATCATGACGTGCAGCATTTGACGTATGCATCCAGCAGTTCGGTGTATGGCGCAAACACCAAACAGCCTTTTTCCGAGAGTGACAACGTCGATCATCCGGTCAGCCTCTACGCCGCGACAAAAAAATCGAATGAATTGATGGCGCACACGTACAGCCATTTGTTCAAACTGCCCACAACCGGATTGCGATTTTTTACCGTGTACGGCCCATGGGGTCGGCCAGACATGGCGTATTTCAAATTCGTTAAACAGATTCTGGCCGGCGATACGATCGACGTTTACAACTTCGGCAATCATCGCCGCGATTTCACTTACATCGACGATATCGTACAAGGTGTCATTGCAACCAATGACCGGATCGCCACAGCGAATGAACAATGGCGCAGCGACGATCCCGACCCAGCAACGTCCAATGTACCCTATCGAATTTATAACATCGGCAATAACACACCAGTCGAATTGCTGCGCTTTATCGAATTAATCGAGGAAAATCTCGGCGTCAAAGCTAACAAGCGTTTGCTGCCGATGCAGGCCGGCGATGTGCCCGATACATTTGCCGATGTCGATCGGTTAACGCGGGATATGGGCTACCACCCCACAACGCCGATCGAAGTCGGCGTGCGGAAATTCGTGGAGTGGTACAAGGAATATTACAAAATATAGCGGCGTTACATCGATGCGGTGCTTATGCCGCCGCATCGATTGCTTTTAATAACTCTGCCGTTTTTGTCTGCATTAATGGCGTATCGCCGCGGCTTTCCACGTTCAATCGCAACACGGGCTCGGTATTCGAACCACGTACGTTAAAGCGCCATTCGCCCATCACCATGCTGAGACCATCGGTACGATCGATTTCTTTCGCGGCAGGTGCATAAGTTTTTTCGATCGCAGCAAGCACGGCTTTAACATCCGATACTTTACGATTGATTTCGCCGCTGCATGGATATGCCTGCATACGCTCGTGGACGAGCTGCGATAACGTTTTTCCGCTGATCGAAATCAATTGCGCCACCAGCAGCCAGGGAATCATGCCGCTGTCGCAATAAGCGAAATCACGAAAATAGTGATGCGCACTCATCTCACCACCGTATACCGCATTTTCTTTGCGCATCCGCTCTTTGATGAACGCATGGCCGGTTTTACTTTGTACCGCAACGCCACCGAATTTATTCGCAACGTCAATCGTGTTCCACGTCAACCGGGGATCGTGCACGATGCGCTCGCCTTTGCCTTTCAGCAGAAAGGCTTCGGCCAGCATGCCGACCACGTAATAACCTTCGATAAACTCACCGCTTTCGTCGAAGAAAAAGCAGCGGTCGAAATCGCCGTCCCACGCAATACCTAAATCGGCATTGTTGGTTCGTACAGCGTCAATCGTCGGCGCGCGATTTTCTTCAAGCAACGGATTAGGTACGCCGTGCGGAAATTCTCCGTTCGGTTCGTGATGCAGTTTGATGAACTGAAACGGTAAATGCTTTTCGAGACGGTCGATGACTTGGCCGGCGCCGCCGTTGCCCGCATTGACAACAATTTTCAGCGGCTTCAATTTGCTGCGATCGACGTAAGACAACAAATGCTCGACGTAAGCATCGGCGGTATTAATCGATTCGTAGCTGCCGCGTTTTGCCGCTTCGCGAAATTCGTTTTGCTCGGCAACACGTTGAATATCGAAAAGACCGGTATCGCCACTGATCGGCTTCGACTCTTCGCGCACGAATTTCATGCCGTTGTAGTCTTTCGGATTATGACTGGCGGTGACTGCAATGCCACCATCGAATTTGCCGTGCGACGTAGCGAAATAAATTTCTTCGGTTCCGCATAAGCCGATGTCGTATACATCGACACCACCATCGCGCAACCCATTCGCCACCGCCGCTTTAATCATCGGACTGGTGAGACGGATGTCATGTCCAACCACCACTTTCTTTGGCTGTACCACATCGGCGTAAGCACGGCCGATGCGATAAGCAATATCTTCGTTAATTTGATCCGGCACGCGACCGCGCACATCGTACGCTTTGAAACACTCGAATTTATCGCTCATCGCAACCTCGCCCTGTTTAATTATTCCGGTGTGTACCATTTATTCCGGTGTGTATATGTTTTCGTAAACATAATTGGTCGCTTCAACGAAGCCATCGACCGAACCGCAATCGAAACGGCGACCCTGGAATTTATACGCCATCACGCAACCGTTTTTCGCTTGCTGTAGCAGCGCGTCGGTGATTTGCACTTCGCCATTTTTCCCCGGCGGAGTGTCGCGCAAAATATCGAAAATATCCGGCGTCAAAATATATCGTCCGATAATGGCGAGATTCGACGGCGCATCGGCCTGCTTCGGCTTTTCGACCATGTCATCTACGCGATACAAACCATCTTTCAATGATTCGCCGGCGATCACACCGTATTTTTCGATTTGATCCATCGGCACTTCCTGCACGGCAACGATGCTGCAGCGGAATTGACGAAACAGACGCACCATTTGCGCCATCACGCCTTCACCGCCTTCGTTCATGCACAAATCGTCGGAGAGAATGACGCCGAACGGTTCGTTACCGATCAGCACTTCGCCCGTTAGAATTGCATGACCGAGGCCTTTCATTTCGCGCTGACGGGTCATCGCGAATGTGCCTTTTTCCAGCACGCTGCGAATACTCGTTAAATATTTTTCTTTGCTCGTACCCGAGATTTGATGCTCGAGTTCGTAACTGATATCGAAGTGGTCTGCGATCGACCGCTTACCGCGACCGGTCACAAACGCGATTTCACGCAAACCGGCATCGATTGCCTCTTCCACACCGTATTGCACCAACGGTTTGTTGACGACGGGCAACATTTCTTTCGGCATCGATTTAGTCGCCGGCAGAAAGCGTGTGCCATAACCGGCAACGGGAAACAGACATTTTTTGATCATGAATTTAGCCCTTTAATTATTGACAAAAAACCATAGACAACTGAATTCAACAAATTGTCATTGGCTCCGGCCATATACATCTTGAAAGCGCACGATATCGTCTTCACCGAGATAACTACCGGTTTGCACTTCGATAATTTCGAGAGGAATAACACCGGGGTTTTCTAAACGATGACGATTACCGAGCGGGATGTATGTCGATTCGTCTTCGCCCAACAAAAACTCTTTTTCATTGCAGGTGACTTTGGCGGTGCCGCTGACGACAATCCAATGCTCGGCACGATGATGATGCATTTGCAACGATAATTGCTGGCCGGGATTCACAATAATTCGCTTTACTTGAAAACGATGTGCGTTGACGAGCGATTCGTAAGAACCCCACGGACGATAAACCCGTTTGTGCAATGTCGCTTCGTCGCGGCGATTTTTTTTCAACGCCGTAACGATGTGTTTGACGTCCTGCACTTTTGATTTATCTGCAATTAAAACCGCATCGGAAGTTTCGACAACGACGAGGTTGTGCACACCGACCGCTGCGACCAGACGCGATTCGCTGCGAATATAGCTGGCCTCGACATCGTGCGTAATGACGTCGCCGGTCAATACGTTGCTGCTGCCATCTTTATCTTCGACTTCCCATAACGACGACCACGAGCCGACATCGCTCCATCCGCACGCGAGCGGAACAACAACGCCTTTGCGCGTATTTTCCATCACCGCGTAATCGATCGAATCGCTTGGGCAATTCGCAAATGCGATGGGATCCAATCGCGAAAAATCGAGATCCGATTTAGCGTTTTCGAGCGCCTTACGGACGGCAGCGAGCATGATCGGCACGTGCGCTTCAAGCTCATCCAGATACACATCGGCACGCAGTAAAAACATGCCGCTGTTCCATAAATATTCACCGCTCGCGAGATATTTTTTGGCCGTTTCAAGATCGGGTTTTTCAACGAACTGACGAAGCTCGCGCACACCGTTGGAATCGGCAGCGCCGGCCTGGATGTAGCCATAACCGATTTCCGGTGCGTTCGGCACGATGCCGAAAGTCACTAGCGAGCCGTTTTTTGCGGCGTCCATTCCCTGCATCACCGCTGCGGCAAATACGTCGGGTTGTTGAATGACATGATCCGCTGGTAGCACCAGCAATACGGCCTTCGGATCGACAGCCTGCGCACGCAATGCCGCCGCCGCTACCGCAGGTGCCGTATTTTTTCCTTCCGGCTCAAGCAGAATCGCCAGCGGTTTAGTACCGCTCTGCCGCAACTGCTCGGCAACCAGAAAACGATGCTCCTCGTTGCAAACCACGATGGGTTCGCTGACGCCGGCAATTCCCGCCGCGCGCTTCAATGTCTGCGTAAGCAGACTGCAATCGCCGGTCAACGGCAGAAATTGTTTTGGATACAGCTCGCGCGAGACAGGCCATAAGCGGCTACCGACGCCGCCAGATAACAGTACTGGAATCAACATCCTGAGGTTCCTGATTGATCGTTGATGGGTGCTGCAATTGTCAAAAGTTTCAAAACATTAGCAGTATTTCAAAAAAACTAGAGGGAATTTTGACGGCCGCGACCGATGCCGTAATAAACGAAGCCATCTTCAGCGACCGCTTCGGGATCGTATTGATTGCGACCATCGAAAATCACCGAGCCACGCATCAAATCTTTCATTGCATCGAAATCGGGCTGGCGGAAACGTTTCCATTCGGTGACCAGCACCATGGCATCCGCTTCTTTGAGGACATCGTACTGGTATTTGAGCAGCGCCACGCGACCATCGGCCACCCATTCCGGCGGCAGTTCGCGCGCGGCGGTTTCCAGCGCGATCGGATCGTATGCGTGCACAATGGCCCCAGCCTGCACGAGGGATTTGATCAGCACAATCGAGGAGGCTTCGCGCATGTCATCGGTACCCGGCTTGAATGCCAACCCCCAAATACCGAACTTACGCCCCTCCAGCTTGCCACCGAAGTGCGCACTGATCTTTTCGAACAGGACATGTTTCTGCCGCTGATTGCGCGCTTCCACTGCCTCCATCACCGATGGCTCGAAATCGTAGCCCCGGCTCATATGAATCAGCGCCTGCACATCTTTCGGAAAGCACGAACCGCCGTAACCGCAACCTGGATAAATGAAGGAGTAACCGATGCGCTTATCCGAACCGATGCCCTTGCGCACCTGCTCGACATCGACGCCCATGCGATCGCATAAGCTCGCGATTTCGTTCATAAACGAAATACGCGTGGCAAGCATCGCGTTTGCCGCGTATTTGGTCATTTCGGCGTCGCGGACGCCCATCATCAGCAGGCGGTCGTTGGCGCGCACATAAGGTGCGTAAAGTTCGGCCATTTTTTCGCGAGCGCGCTCGCTATCGGTGCCGATGATCACGCGATCCGGACGCATGAAATCCTCGACCGCCGCGCCCTCTTTCAAAAATTCGGGATTCGAAACGACGTCGAATGGAATATCGACGCCGCGCAATTGCAGTTCCGTACTGATCGCCGCCTGCACTTTTTCCGCCGTGCCGACGGGTACAGTCGATTTATCGATAACGACGGCATAGCGCTGCAAGTGGCGTCCGATATCGCGCGCGACCGCGAGCACGTATTGCAAATCGGCCGAGCCGTCCTCACCGGGCGGCGTGCCCACAGCGATGAACACGTACTCCGCTTTCTGCAATGCATCCGCAATATTATTCGTGAACGTCAGCAGACCATTGCCCACTGCGCTTTTGACCACATCCTCCAACCCCGGCTCATAAATGGGGATGATCCCCTGCCGTAGCTTGGCGAGTTTGCTCTCGTCGATATCGACACAAGTGACGTTATTTCCCATTTCGGTGAAGCAAGCGCCTGTCACCAAACCGACATATCCTGTTCCAACAACCGCTATATGCACTGCTATGACCTCTGTTCCATGCTGGGGGGATGCGGCTCCGCCGCGCTGAAGCTCATGCGATTGGTATGCCAATCATTT
>CBFHCK010000081.1:0-8820 GCA_965653955.1 uncultured Spongiibacteraceae bacterium | reverse complement strand
ATTCTGGCGGCCATTTTTTTCTGGTGAGTTTTTTGCAGTAGCGAATAGGGTGAGTTGGGCATTATTTTTTTGTACCGACTTTTTGTGATCAACAGGAGAGCGCTATGGCAAACGAAGGTTATCACGAGCCCATATCGGAGCTTAGTGACGAAACCCGCGACATGCATCGGGCCATCACCTCATTGATGGAGGAGCTGGAAGCGGTGGATTGGTATAACCAGCGGATGGATGCATGCAAGGACGACGAACTGCGCGCGATTCTCCAGCACAATCGCGATGAGGAAAAAGAGCACGCAGCGATGGTGCTTGAATGGATTCGCCGCAAAGACCCCGTGCTCGATAAAGAATTGAAAGATTATCTGTTCACTACCAAGTCGTTAAAGCACGATTGATTGTGCTGTGCAGCGCGCCATCGACGGGCGCTGCGCATTTCTCTCGCTTCCCCTTCTTCGAGTATTTCATTGTGACGCGATCGAATTGCGGATCGTCCGCATATCGCGCAAGCTTGCCCCCGATTATTCCAGCGCCCGGAGAAAATAATGCAACCTCTGCGTAAATTACGCGGCATGTGGCCGTATTTGATCGCGATGTTTTTGAACGCGTTTGTCGATCTCGGCCACAAGATCGTTATTCAAAATACCGTGTTTAAAATTTATGACGGCAATACCCAAGTCATTCTTACCGCGTTGGTGAATGGTCTGATTCTGCTGCCGTATATTTTGTTATTCAGCCCCGCCGGTTTTATTTCCGATCGCTTCCCGAAAAATCGGGTGATGCGTAATGCGGCGTGGTTTGCGGTGTTCATTACATTGATGATCACTGTGTGTTATCACCAGGGCTGGTTCGAATTTGCGTTCGCATTGACGTTATTACTCGGCGCGCAGGCGGCCATTTATTCGCCGGCAAAATACGGTTACTTAAAACCGTTGGTCGGCAAAGAGCGGCTTGCCGAAGGCAATGGCGCGGTGCAGGCGGTGACAATTGTCGCGATTCTCGCCGGCACGTTCGCATATTCGATTCTATTCGAGCGCTGGTTCGATCAATTCGGCGGTCACGACGAGGCATCGATTCTGCGCGCGATCGCGCCGCTCGGCTGGTTGCTCGTCATCAACAGCATTATCGAGCTGGTGATGACGTATCGGTTGCCGCAAATCGAGCAGGGCGATGAGCGTCTGCGCTTTTCGGCACGCGACTATTTGCGCGGCCGCGCGCTGATCGACAATTTGCGTCCGCTACGCAACAACACGGTAATTCGTTTATCGGTGATCGGGCTCGCCGTGTTCTGGGCGGTAAGTCAGGTGATGCTGGCCGCGTTTCCCGCGTTCGCGAAAGAAGCGCTGGGCATTCGCAATACGATCGTGCTGCAAGGAATGCTCGCTACCAGCGGCATCGGCATTATTGTCGGTTCGATGCTGGCTGCGCGCTGGTCGAAGCGCCATATCGAAACCGGCTTGATTCCCGTGGGTGCGCTCGGCATTGCGCTCGGCTTGTTATGGTTGCCGCTGATCGATTCCGTGGCGGCACATTGTGTGAATTTCATGTTCATCGGCGCCATGGGCGGGTTATTTATCGTGCCGCTGAACGCGCTGATTCAATTTCACGCCGGCGAGCACGAGCTTGGCAAAATTCTCGCCGGCAATAATCTTGTGCAAAACATCGCGATGCTGGGTTTTCTCATCGTCACTGCAGTGGTTGCGGTTATCGGTGCCGATACAAAAATGTTGTTGCTGATGATTGCGCTGGTCGCGCTATTCGGCACCGGCTACACCGTCGTGAAACTGCCGCAATCGTTCGTGCGGTTTATCGCGGCATATCTGTTGACGCGTCGCTATCGCGTGCGTGTGCAGGGTTTCAAAAATATTCCCGAGCGCGGCGGTGTGTTGCTGCTCGGCAATCACATCAGCTGGATCGATTGGGCGATTGTGCAGATCGCGTGTCCGCGCCCGGTGCGCTTCGTGATGTTGAAAAGTATTTACGAGCGCTGGTATCTGCGTGGATTTTTCAAATTGTTCGGCGTGATTCCCATTAATCAAGGCGCCGGTGCGCAGAGTTCGCTCGAACAGATCGCGCAGCTTTTGCAAAAAGGCGAAGTGGTGTGTTTGTTCCCGGAAGGAACGATCAGCCGCACCGGTCATCTCGCCGAATTTCGTCCCGGTTACGAACGTGCCTGCGCGCTGATCCCTGACATGGGTCAGGAAAACAGCGTGCATATCGTGCCGTTTTATTTGCGCGGCTTGTGGGGCAGCCAATTTTCGCGATCGAGCGAGCGCTTGCGGCGCATACGCAAAAGCGGTTTGCAGCGCGATCTTATCGTTGCGTTTGGTGCGGCGTTGCCGAAAGACACGCCAGCGGATGTGCTGAAGCGACGCGTATTCGATCTATCGATTCATTCGTGGAGCGATTATGTCGCCGAAATGCCATCGCTGCCGGAGGCATGGCTTATTGCAGCGAAACGCACCGGCCACGGCTTGATGGTGGCCGATACATTGGCCGCGCCGTTGACGGGTTATCAGGGGATCGCCGCAACGCTCGCGTTCGCGCGACGGATCGCACGGCGAGCGCCGGAGCAAAATATCGGTTTGTTGTTGCCGACCAGCAGTGCCGCCGCACTGGCGAATATGGCAGTTCTTTGTAGCGGCAAAACGGCAATCAATCTGAATTACAGCGCGAGCGCGGCTGCCGTCACGCATGCGTTGAGTTTGGCCGACATCAAAACGGTCATTACATCGCGTCGTTTCCTCGAAAAACTCGCGCAGCGCAATCCTGAGCTGAGTGGCTGTTTGGCCGCTGTGAATTTAATCCTGCTTGAAGATTTACACGCGCAGGTTCCGCGCGCGGAGCTGGTGCTGCGCTGGCTGAGCGCGCAACTGTTGCCGACATTCGCAACGAAGAAACTTTCGATCGTGTCGCGCAGTGCAGATTCCACGGCAATCATTTTATTTTCAAGCGGCAGCGAAGGCCTGCCCAAAGGCGTGATGCTCAGCCATCGCAATGTGATGGCGAATGTGCGACAGATCGCCGATGTGTTGAACATCGAAGACAACGATGTGGTGATGGCATCGCTGCCGATGTTTCATGCATTCGGTCTTACGGTGACGACATTCATGCCGTTGCTCGAATCGGTGCCGCTGGTCTGTCACGCCGATCCAACCGATGCGCTCGGTGTTGCCAAAGCCGTCGCCGAATATCGCGCTACCGTGTTGTGTGGCACCGCGACATTTTTACGGTTGTATACGAAGCATCGGCGCGTACATCCGTTGATGTTGCGATCGCTACGCGTCGTTATCGCCGGCGCGGAAAAGCTGACGGAGGATGTGCGCACCGCGTTTCAATTGAAATTCAATAAAGCGATTTACGAGGGTTACGGCGCTACTGAAACAACGCCGGTGGCGAGCGTCAATTTGCCCGATCAACTCGATACTACGCATTGGCAGGTGCAGCTCGGCGGCAAAGCCGGCAGCGTCGGTATGCCGTTGCCCGGATCGAGTTGCAAAATCGTCGATCCCGAAACGCTCGTTGAATTGCCGACGGATGCCGATGGATTAATTCTTATCGGCGGGTGTCAGGTAATGCAGGGATATTTGCGCGACGACGAGCGCACTGCCCATGCGATCGTCGAACTCGATGGTTTGCGCTGGTATAAAACCGGCGACAAAGGCCACCTCGATGCCGATGGATTTCTCACCATTGTCGATCGCTATTCACGCTTCGCAAAAATCGGCGGCGAAATGGTGAGTCTTGCGTCGGTCGAAGAAAAATTGCGCGCGGTGCTCGCGCAACCCGAACTCGATCTGGTGGCGGTCAGTTTGCCGGACGATAGAAAAGGCGAAAAAATTATTGCGCTGATTGCGACGACAACGTCTTCCGACGATATTCGCAAACAGTTACTTGCCGCGCATTTAAGTCCGCTGATGATTCCCGCCGCGATCGGGCTGGTCGCCGAAGTGCCGAAGCTTGGCAGCGGCAAAACCGATTTCGCGGCGGCGAAGAAAATGGCGATGGAGCTGGGTTAGATTCAGCGTTTGCGACTGCGCTCACTCCGGTAATTCGGACGCCAGCATGATGCGATTGCGGCCGGCGCCTTTCGCGCTATAAAGCGCGGTGTCGGCACGATGAACGAGGTCGCGCGGCGTGTGATCCAGATCCGGCACCATTGCCGCAATGCCGATGCTGATGGTCAGGCGGCGGCCGATGGCGGAGCGATCGTGTGTAATATTGGCTGCGCGCAATTCCTGCTGCACGCGCTCTGCAATATGCACCGCGCTGACTTCGTTGGTGTCTGGTAGCAGCACTGCAAATTCCTCACCGCCGTAGCGGGCGGCCAAATCCGATTGCCGCACGATAACGCGCCGCAAAATTGCCGCGACGCGTTTCAACGCTTCGTCACCGAGCTGATGACCATAGTGATCGTTGTAATTTTTAAAATAATCGACATCGAATATCAGCAGCGCGAGTGGCGCGCCCGAGCGCTGTGCGTGCGCCCAGTTATCGACTAACGATTGATCGAAGCGGCGCCGATTAGCTAAACCCGTCAGCCCATCTTGAAATGACAGCGCCTGCATTTCGCTCGCTTGCGCCTGCAATTGATCCTGCTGGATTTGTACGCTGTGAACCAGAGCGTCGATATCGCGACTCAAATCGCCGAGTTCGTTGCCGCGCGTGCTGTTCAAACGTTGCGCGTAATCGTTGTGCGAGCGCACGCCGCGCAAATGTGCGCCGATCGTTAACAGTGGATTGACCAGCGCGCGTTGAAAAATAAATACCATTAGCAGCGCGCCGCAAATACTCGTTGTCAGCGATACGAGTAGAGGTAGCGACCATAAATCCAGATCGAAATCGCGTTGCGGTAATTTCAGCAACAGTTTTACCGTCGGTCGTTGCCGGTTATCGGTGAGTATCCAGACAATCCGATCGTATCGATCGCGATAAACCTGATCGATCGATGGCTGGATCAGCGCGGCATCGCTCGGCACTGCGGGTGACGCCGTTATATGGATCTGCGCACTCACCTCGATATCTTTGATGAATTCCGCGTCAAATTCAGTGGCGTAGAACAAATTGCCCAGCGGCTGGCCAGTCGCATCGCTGCGCATCACACTGGCGGTGCCGTACAACAAAGGCCCGCGCGCACTGAGCAAATAGCCGCTATCGAAAATCGGTGCACGGTCGCGCACTTTGCTCAGGTCGACGAGATAAGGACGTACGTCATCGATGGACAGCGGCGCTTCGCTGAACATCGCGTTCTGTTCGTCGATGAGCCGATGATCGATCAACCGTTGCTGCGGATCGAATAACGCGACCATATCGATATTCAGCGAGAGCATCGTATCGATCGGAAACAGCGTATCGAGAAATGCGGGATCGATATCCTGCGCGTGCTGATACATCTCATTCCAGACGGCGTTCTGGTAGGCGAGCGTGCTGAGCTGTAATTTTTTGGTGTCGATCGCCAGCAATACGCGCCGTAAATCCTTGCGATCTGACGATGCTTCCATTTCGTGCAGTTTCGGCAGCACCAGCCAGTAGCGCGTCGCGACGGCTGCGCCAAAACTGACAATCAGCATTACCGCGGCCACCGAAAATATCAGCGGTAGCAGCCGTAACGACAGCAGTTGTGAAAACCGGGCCATGAGCTAGCCCAGTGCGTTGACGATGGCCTGCTCGATGCGCTCCGGCGCCGTAGCGGGGGCGAAACGGTCGATGACAACACCATCGCGTCCGACCAGGAATTTAGTGAAATTCCATTTGATTTTTTCGCTGCCGAGAATGCCGGGCGCTGCTTTTTTCAAATATTGGAACAGCGGATGCGCGGCATCGCCGTTGACATCGATTTTCGCGAACATCGGAAAACTGACGCCATAGTTGAGCTGGCAGAATTCCTCAATTTCACCGTTGTGGCCGGGGTCCTGTTTGCCGAATTGATTGCACGGAAATCCCAGTACGGCGAAATCCCGGTCGGCATATTTTTCGTAAAGTTTTTCGAGCCCTTCGAACTGCGGGGTGAATCCGCATTTGCTCGCGGTATTGACGATCAGCAACACTTTGTTGCGATAGTCGGCGAGCGAGACCGAGGCACCTTGGATGGTCGTTGCATCGAATTGATAAATATCGGTCATGGCAAAAAGCTTCCCGTTGTTGGCCGCCCATTTGGATTTTTATTTAAAGGGGCGACGCGGGTGATTATTTATGGCGCGATAGTAACCGATCGCCTCCGTCCGATGCGCATAAAAAATAAGCATCGAAGTGAATGATCGTTGTCTGCATTAGCGTTTTTGTTTGTTAGCTTAGCTGTTTGTTAATGGGGGCAGGCATGTCTTGCCAACCGATCATCGAGCGAGTCGTTGCAGCGACGCTTGATTCCACGCGAAGCGATAGCGGAAATTTTGCGCGGAAGCGCAATTCATCGTCAGGGGCTGCGGGAGCATCGCTACCATCGGTTCGCCATGTTCTACGTCGAACGAAGGCGCGGTAGGTAAGTGCAGCTTTTTGGCAGTCTCGACATTCATAACCCAGGTCATGGGAATCGGCGCGGTACTGCACAAATCGATGTCGTTATTACTGCGAATGCCGTTGTGCAGCAGCGTGGCTTCGCTATAGAGCCATTCGCGCTCGTTCCAATCGATCAGCGCCAATGCATTGGGAGCCGAGGCGCGACTCAATGCCGTCATGGCCGGTTGTCCCGATTCAACCCCGTCGGCGAGCGGCGTCAGCCCGCGGTGATAGCAGGCGATGATCGCGAGATAAACGGCAAGCCAGCGCATAACGATGGGTCGGCGCCGCAGTATGACAAAGCCGAACAGGCCGACCACGGCGGCAGCAACCAGCGCAATTCCCGCGCTGGACGGCCATTGCATCAGGGCCGATTTCGGCAGCACGCCGGTCAGGCGGATCAGCCCGGCCAGGCTCGTCACAACGATCAGCGCGATGGCGGTTCCCGCTATCGCGCGTTGCAACCAGCGCCGACGTAACAGCAGCTGCAATGGTGCGGCGGCAGCCAGTGCAACGGCGGGCAGCGCCGGCAGCATGTACAGCTCGCGCTTGCCGGTCGACAGCGAAAAGAACAACAGCACGAGTGCTGCCCATCCAAGTAACAGCATGTAACGGCTATCGTTGCGCCGCAGCTTCCGCCACCAGATCGGCAGCAGCCACGGCAGCAACAGACTTAGCGGCGCCCAGTATTTCGGTATCTGCGCGAAGAAAAACCAGAACGGTTCGCGGTGCTGCCATGCCGCCGAATACCGTTGCGCGGTTTGCCGCAGCAGGATTTCTTCGAGATATTCGCGAATTTCCGCATTGCCGTGCGCGAGCGACAACAGCGGCACCAGCCAGCACAGCAGCAATGCGACCAAGACACCGACGCCGGCCAGCCATTGACGCGCCGAAATGCGGGCGAGGGCAGCGCCGCGCCAGCGCGCGATAGCGAATGGCATGGCGATAAGAATCGGCAGAAAGCCGACGCCCTTGCTGAGAATGCCTGCTGCCAGCGCGGCGAAGGCGAGATAAAACCAGCCACGATCGTTGCCGGAAAGCATGTGCCGGACAAAACCGTACAGCGCGAGCGTGGTCCATCCGATCAGAAAGCCGTCGATGTGTGCGTACGTGGCGAGCCGCCAGAATTGATAGCAGCACAGCAGCAGCACCGCCGCAGTGAAGCCAACGCGCCGGTTCCACAGCCGCGTGCCGAGATCGTAAATCAGCAGCAGCGCGCCGAAACTGGCGAGCATTGTCGGCAGCATGAAACTCCAGCGCACCGAGCCAATCGCTTTGATGGCAACGGCCATGACCCAGAAGAAGATCGGCGGTTTATCCGCATAGATTTCGCCGGCCCGATGCGGCACCCACCACTGTCCGGTTTGCAGCATTTCCAGCGCCACGCCGGCGAAGCGGACTTCATCGATATGCCACGGCATGCGTTGGCCAAGCGCAGAGCCAAAAATTACGGCAGCCAGCGCGGCCAGTGTCCAGCGATGACGACTCGCGCTCGTCAACATGTTAGTGCGCTCTCTTTACTTTGAAATCGAGGCGCAGGTTGTACAGCGCCACTGCGAACGGAAATAAATTCGAGAGAATTCCCACCGAGTCGTTCTTGCCGAAAATGAAATAGGCGAGCAACAACAGGCTGCCGGTAATACTCATGTACCAGAACAGCCGCGGCATCACCGGTTTGCCGTGCCGACGCGAGGCGATAACCTGAACGAACCAGCGACCCGCAAACAACCCCACGCCGAGGTATCCGATCAGCTTCCACGGCGTAATCGTCAGGCCGAAGGCCTGTAGGAGGACTTCATTCATCGATGGTGTACTCGATTATTCGACGGTGGGAGCCTGTTCCGGCAAGCGATTGCGACGCATCAGCCACATCACGCCCATCAGATCCCAGATGCCGACCCAAAGCCGGTCGAGCGTACCGTATTTAGAGCGGCCTTCGGTGCGATGGCGATGATTGACCCCAACCAGCTCGATGCGGCCGCGCTGCCGGCGCACCAGCGCCGGTAAATAACGGTGCATGTGGTTGAAGTAGGGCAGCGCCAGCAGCACATCGCGGCGGATCAGTTTCAGGCCGCAGCCCGTGTCAGGGGTGCCGTCCCGCAGCAGCGCAGCGCGAATTCGATTGGCAATACGCGATGCCAGACGCTTATTCAGACTGTCGCGACGCTTGGTGCGTTGGCCGGCGATCAGCGCGATATTCGGGTCGCTAGCGGCACGTTCGAGCAGCTTTGGAATATCGGCTGGATCATTTTGACCGTCGCCGTCGAGCGTGACGATCCATGGAAAGCGGGCTTGGCGAGCGCCCATCAGAATTGAGGTGCTTTGGCCGAG
>CBFHCK010000080.1:0-8863 GCA_965653955.1 uncultured Spongiibacteraceae bacterium | reverse complement strand
TCGAAGCACTGGTTAAAACCAAAATTAAAAATTTCAAAAAAAGATAAAGACAAATTCGTCGGATATGGAGTATCGGGAAGCGCTAGATCGCGCATAAAAATATCTGGGAACCACGAATAAATGTTCAGACCGGCCCAACTATAGTCACCGATATTAAAGCCATTCAAGCCCGTAGCTACCTCGTCATTAGCAAGAATAAAAACAGGATTTAGGTACACCAAAAAACCAATGCCAATGTCGTAGGGGTGAGTGGCGGTCATGGTCGACGCAACGGCGGCTGAAAAAGAGTAGCCACCCACACTACCTTGAAGATTGCTAATGTTGCCGCCATAAATGCTGTATTGCCCGAGAACCGGATCATCTGCATTGGAAAGTGTTGCAGGGACTGCATTGTCGTAATAAAAACTAAGATTTATTGCGGTATCGGGCGAAAATAAAGCGGGCTCTTCAAAAGGAATTCCAAAATTGTAAATGCCGGCAAGCTCATACTTAATGAGCGTGGCTTGTGCTAGTCCGCTTGCGATAGTAAAAGTTAATGCGGCAAGTATTTTTTTCATGATGACATCCTGTACATAATCTTTAAAAGATCGGTTGAGGTCGATAAGTGAGTTACGCGTCGTTTTATAAGATTTTTGGCGCGCGACGGTATGCTAGCCAAACGCTATATACGCTGGCAATTGTCGAATAATTTAACGATTTAGCGCTTAGGTACTGACAATCAACCGCAATCCCTGCAATTGCAGCGCCGCGTGATCGATAGCGGCCAAGCCCTGCTCGCGTTGCGTCCGGAAAAACGTAATTTCATCTTGCCGAATGGTTGAATTAACTTTCGCCAACGCTTCGAGCCGATCAATTTCCACAGTTAGAGTTTGTCGCAATGCCGCTTTTGCTTGATCGCTTAGGGTGGGCAGCTGTGTCGCTGCATAGTTGGCGGCCAGCTCCTGCATCTCGGCGATATCGTTCCTTACCTGGCCGATAATCGCGGGCGCTGTATTGCGCGGGATGTTGCCGCATAGCTGATTAAGTTTGTCGTGCGACAAAATCGTGCTGAGATTCTTGCCGCTGCGATCGACGAGAACGCGAATGGGTGTGGCCGGCAAAAACCGCTCGACTTGTAAATGACGAGGCGCTGGGCATACCACGCTATAGATTGTTTCCAGTAGAAGCGTGCCCGGCGGCAGCCCTTTAATGCTGATGCTCGCAAGCGCGGCGTTGCCGAATTCCGCGCCGATGATCATTTCCATCGCCCCGCGCACCATGGGATGTTCCCAGTTAAGGAACTCCATGTCGTCGCGCTGCAATGCCTGCTGACGATCGAACGTTGCAGTAAATCCTTCTTCGGTGAGTTCCGGAAAATGACTGACGAGCATTTGTTCCGAAGGCCGAATAACCACCGCATGCGTCGAATGTTGCTCGCAATCGATGCCGAAGTTATCCCACGTGCGTTCCATGAACGGTTGCAGCAAATCGCTATGTTCGTTCGCAACGATGGCATCGATCAGCGTTTGCGCGATTTCAACATTGCATGAATTCAATTCGAGCAACGCATCGCGGCCTTGTTGTAATGCCGTACGCACGCGTTCGGTTTCAGTCGCGGTGTCGGCAATCAAAGCATCGAGTGCTGCCTCGCGATTCTGCAGTTGTTGATGCAGACGTTCGGCGAATTTTTCGTAGAGCGAATAGCCCGCAGCGAAACTGCGCTGAAATGCATCGAGACCTTCGTGATACCAGCGCCACAGCACTTCCTGCGCAGATTCGGCGAAATACGGGATATGGATATCGATATGTGAACCCTGGCCGATACGATCGAGCCGGCCGATGCGTTGTTCGAGCAGATCGGGATTAAGTGGCAGATCGAACAAAACCAGATGCTGAGCGAACTGAAAATTACGTCCTTCGCTGCCGATTTCCGAACACACCAGCGTCTGCGCACCGAGATCGGTATCGGCGAACCAGGCGGCGGCGCGATCGCGCTCGATCAGCGTCAAGCCTTCGTGAAAGGCCGCGCTACGAATGCCCGCACGCAAATGCAGATGTTGCTCCAGCGCAATCGCCGTTTCCGCTTGCGCACAGATCACCAGCACCTTGGCCGGTCTAATCGATTTCAATAATTTTTCGAGCCATTCGACGCGCGGATCGCTTTTCAGCCATAGCGCTTCCGAATGGCTACGCTCGGGATTCAGCTCGTTCGGCGTCTCGCGATAAATTTCCGGCAACGGCAATGCGTGCGGATGAACGCGGCGCTCGGGAAAGCCTTCGATCGCCGCGCGCGTATTGCGAAACAAAACCCGGCCAGTGCCGTGGCGATCGAGCAATTGCCTGATCAGCGCGGCACTATCGAGGCCATCCACGTTGTCGCCGAGATACTCACGCAGTTGCGGTAACAGCTCGATAGCGCTATCCGAATTCTCCAGTAGCCGTTGCACCAGCGAATTAATCGCCGGATAGCGCGCGGCTTCAGCTTTAAATTCCGCCAGATCGTGAAAGCGCGCCGGATCGAGCAGGCGAAGACGCGCGAAATGGCTATCGACGCCGGCCTGTTCGGGCGTTGCGGTGAGCAAAATCAAACCGGTGCTGCATGCGGCGAGCTGCTCGACGCCGCGATATTCGACGCTTGGATTTTGTTCAGACCAATGCAAATGGTGGGCTTCGTCGACAACCAGCAAATCCCATGAGCTAGCGAGTGCTTGCGATAAAACGTCCGGCGCACGCGTTAGCCAATCGACATTGCACAACACAAGTTGCTCGCCATCGAATGGATTTTCATCGCTGTGTTCAGCGATAGCTTCGATGCGCTCGGCATCGAATAGCGCGAAACGCAGATTGAAACGGCGCAACATCTCGACCAGCCATTGGTGCTGCAGGTTAGTCGGCACCAGAATCAACACGCGCTGCGCGCGGCCAGCCAGCAATTGCTGATGAATGATGAGACCGGCTTCGATAGTTTTGCCAAGGCCCACTTCATCTGCGAGCAAGACGCGCGGCGCATGACGCTGCGCGACTTGATGCGCGATGTAAATTTGGTGAGGCAGTAAATTCGTGCGTGCGCCCAGCAAGCCGCTAACCGGAGCCTGCTGCAAGCGTTGTTGATGCAATAGCGTTTCCATGCGCAGCGCGAATAACGCATTACTGTCGCATTGGCCGCTGCTCAGCCGCTGCAGCGGCGCATTCAATTGCAGATGCGCGCTCAACTGCAATTCGCTCACCGTTTGTTGCGAACCGTGCGCATCGGTGCCGGTGTACATCAATACGCCGTCAGCATCCTCGATCGCGGTAACGGTTAATTCCTGATCGTCGCGAACGCGGATCGTATCGCCTGCCCGATAAGTGACCCGGCTCAGTGGTGCGTTATCCAGCGAGTATGTACGCTCTTCTTCAACGGCAGGAAACGCGACGGTAACGCGACGGGTTTCGATAGCAATGATAATTCCGAGACCCAGCTGCGGATCGGCATGGCTGAGCCAGCGTTGTCCGATGACAAAACTCATACGGCGTGATTGAACCTTGTGGCGAACAAAAATTATGAAGGGTGTTAGGTCGATAGCGGGATCTATCGACCCAAACGGGCGCGCATTCTAACACAGCGGCCGACGATGCCTGTGCAGTGGCCGCGCCGAAAGACTTTTTGTTGGAATGCTAAAGGAGAATAATTATTGAGCGGCGGTGGTGTCGCCAGTAGATGTTATCGCGGCGCAGCTATAGCCCCAACCGCGTTGCTTTTCGATGAACTCGGCAGCATGTGGCGCGCAATACTCCGCGCGTGGAGAACTCCATAACGTTTTGGTTTCGCCACCTTTCGTGTAACGTACTTCGCAACCTTGTCCGCTTGAGATTAATTCGATGGTGCGTTCGCTATTATTTAGCTTGCACAGTGTTGTTTCATCGGCGACAGCGATATGGGCAACAGGCAACAGCAGCAATGACCACAGCATTTTCTTCATGAAGGTGCTCCGGGTTGACGAAATTATGCGAATTTTTTTAAAGCGCAGATGAGCATAGCGACGGAGCTGGAAAACGGCAATCGGTGGTTGGTATACATCATCTGCTGCGATGACGGCAGTTTATATACCGGTATCACTACTGATTTGGCACGGCGTTGGCTGGAGCATAGCGGTCAGCGTAAAGGAGCGAAATTCTTCCGCGGACGCAAGCCATCTCATATTGTTTACGTCGAGGGTGGACACGATCGTGGTTCTGCATTGCGTCGTGAGGCGGCCATCAAACGTTTATCGCGGCTGAAGAAAGAAGCTCTATTGCTGCTGGAGCAAAACCAGGTAGGTATTTTAGGGAAAGCGCAGTGGCCAGTTTCGACTGACGCCAATTAAACAAATACCGCACATCCGTGTGCGGCCGAACTTTAGAAATCGAATTAATTAGAAATTGACCTGGATGGAGCCGCGAATATCGCGGTCGTAGTAATCGCGTCCGTAATAGACGGGACGTTCGTAGTACACCGGGCGCGCATAGTAAACGGGGCGCGAGTAATACACCGGGCGATAGTGAACGTGACGATCGCGATGCCAGTGGTGATCGCGATGTCCATGGCGATCCCGATGATGATGGTGCTCGCGATGGTTGTCCCAGCCGCGATGATGGCCATGGTGGTGCCGATCTCCGGCTTGGGCTGCTGTGCCGGCCAGCAAGCATGCGGCGGTAAAAGCGCTTAACCAGAGTTTTTTCATGAGCGTATCCTCGTAGTCTCTGATCTCGGTCGTGGGTGACCTTGGCGTAAGATTAGGTTTCACCGGCTGAACCATCCCTGAACGTTTTTAAAAATTTTCCGCGTACGTGATATGCACTATTGGCTGCTTGGCTTCGCCCTACTTATTAAATCGGATACCAGTTCATGTTGAGTTATCGCCACGCCTTTCATGCCGGCAATCATGCCGATGTGTTGAAGCACATTGTTCTGTCGTTATGCCTGGAATATTTAAAACAAAAAGAAAAGCCGGTGTGGTACATCGATACGCACGCCGGCGCCGGTGCATATTCGCTGCTGAGTAATGAAGCCGGTAAAAATGCCGAATACAAAACAGGCATCGCGCCGCTGCTTGCCGCACGCGCCGAATTACCGGCGTTTCTGCAACCGTTTTGGTCTGTCATCGACGGCATGAATGCAGATCAATTGCAGACATATCCCGGCTCGCCGGCATTCGCCGCGAAATTGCTGCGCGATCAAGATCGGCTGCGGCTGTTTGAAATGCATCCGCAGGATACGCGTTTACTTGAGCAGCAATTTGCACGCGATCGCCGCATCGTTGTCGCCGACAGCGATGGCTTCGCGGGCTTGAAAGCGTTATTGCCGCCGTCGTCGCGGCGCGCATTCGTACTAATCGATCCGCCGTATGAATTGAAAGAAGATTACGTGAGGGTGCACAAAACATTGCAGGACGCATTGCGTCGTTTTGCGACTGGCACGTTTGCAGTCTGGTATCCGTTACTGAGTCGCGAAGATGCGCCGCATTTAGCGAGCTCATTGCAAACATTGGAGGCGTCGTGGCTGCGGGCCGAGCTAATGATCGACAGACCGCGCGGTGAGTTCGGAATGTTCGGCAGCGGTATGTTTGTGATCAATCCGCCATGGACATTGCATGAGCAGTTGAAATTGCTGATGCCACAATTGCAAGCGCTACTGGCGAATGCAGAGGCGGCGGATTTCGTTTTGGAATACCGGCCAGCTAAGCCTTAGCGGGATTGCGCGCCAGCCAGCGATCGAGAGCATTCGCGAATTTTGCTTTATCGCTATTATCGAGAGGCGGTGGGCCGCCGGTAATTTGTCCGCTGCTGCGAATCTCCTCCATTAAATTACGCACGCGCAGGCGTTCGCGAATATTTTCTTTATCGAGAATTTCGCCGCGCGCGTTGATAACCGCAACGCCATTCGGAATAACGTTCGCTGCCAGCGGAATATCGTTGGTGATGACGAGATCGCCACGTTGCGCATGCTCTTCGATATAACGATCGGCCGCGTCGAATCCCGGCTCGACCTGCACGCGGCGAATCCATTCCGATGGCGGAATCTGCAATGCCTGATGCGCCACTAAAATGAGCGGGCGATGCAGGCGGATTGCCGAGCGAAATAAAATGTCCTTCAGAACGCGCGGGCAGGCATCGGCGTCAATCCATATCGTCGACATCCACAGAACTCCGATAAATTTTCGATCGATAAAAAAGAGGCCGCATGGCGACCTCAGGATTTTCAGCTGGGCGGAAACAAATTCTACTTGGTCGGTGCCGGTGCCGGTGCCGCATGACGATGATGTTCGTCGCGATCGTCGTCGTCATCGTCGATATGTGCGCCGATGCGTTTCATGCGTTCATGACGCATATCGTGCATCGCGTCGAAAGCCTGTAATTGTTTCGGCGTCAACGTAGCCTTCAGCTGCGAATGCGTTTGTTCGCGCAGCTTCTTCATATCGTTGCGATAGGCTTCGAATTGCGGTTTGTATTTTTCGTGAATTGTTTTTCGCTGCTGTTGACCATCGTCGAGTATTTTTTTGATTTTTGCCGTTTGCGCGTCGTCAAGCTGCAACACTTTTTGCAGATTTTCCGCTTTCGGTTGATGCATTTCGGCAGGGTAGGCGTTAGCGATGGCGGATGCGCCAATCAGGGTGAAAGCAATTAATACGCGTTTCATGATGTTCTCCTCGAACGTTGATTCGTGGGATCAGAGTACGACGAAATCGTGCAATAAATATGTAGCGATTGGACAAGCATCGTGGATGCGTTACTGCTTTTCGGCAGGCTCGAAACGATAGCCCGCGCCGTATACCGATTGAATGAATTCGCGCTGCGGCCAGGCTTCCGCCAATTTTTTGCGGAGTTTTTTGATGTGGCTGTCGATGGTGCGGTCGCTGACGATGCGGTGATCGGTATACATGCACGACATTAAATGATCGCGCGAAAAAATTCGCCCCGGTTCGCTGATCAAGCGTTTCAGCAATTGAAATTCAACGGTTGTAAGCGGTACTGCGCCTTGCTCGAATTTCACTTCGAGCCGGTTATCGTCGAGCACTAGGCTGTTCGCAAGCGCGGCAACTTCGCCGCGAGCTCGCCGCAATACCGCTTTGACGCGCGATACCACTTCGCGCGGGCTGAAGGGTTTGCAGATGTAATCGTCGGCACCGAGTTCGAGGCCGAGCAATCGATCGACTTCTTCGACGCGCGCGGTCACCATCAGAATCGGCACGTTCGAAAACGTGCGAATCTCTTTGCATAGGCTGATGCCATCGCGGCCAGGAAGCATGATGTCGAGCAATATCGCGGCGGGATCGAGTTTTTTTATCGCCTCGATGACTTGCGCGCCGTCGCCGATGCAATGCGTTTCGAATTCGGCCTGATGTAAATAATCGGCGAGCAGGCTGGCGAGTTTCGGTTCGTCTTCAACAATTAAAATGCGGTTCGTCATCACATCACCGATAGGGAAGTTGCACGCGAATGGCGAGGCCGCCCAAAGCGGATGGCATGGCGCTAATAGTGCCCTGATGCGCGGCCACGATGCGCTGGCAAATGGCTAACCCGAGACCGGAGCCGCCGGTAGCGCGATTGCGCGAATCTTCAACGCGAAATAAATGATCGAATAATTTTGGCAATGCGGCCGAGGGTACGCCGGGTGCACTGTCGTCAATCGACAATTCCACACCGGTTTCGCCAGCACTTAATCGCACATGCACTTCGCCGCCGGCCTGCGTGTACTTGCGGCTGTTATCGAGCAAATTGTCGAGCAGTTGGCGCAGCCGATCCTCGTCGCCGAAAATTTCAATTTCCCGTGCTGGAATATCGACGATGAGTTTCAGATCGGCGCGTTCAAACCGTTGTTGGTGCGACAGACATTGCTCGCGTGCGAGTTCGGCAATATCGCATTCGCTTTTTCGATATTGCAGCCCGCCGATATCGGCGGTGGTCAGTGCATGTAAATCGTCGACCAGGCGCGTCAGGTGTTGCACTTCCTGCTGCAACGATTGCAGCTGCGCCTGATTTGCCGGACGCACACCGTCGAGAATTGCATCGAGTTCGCCGCGCAGAATCGCGAGCGGCGTGCGCAATTCGTGTGAAATATCCGCGAGCCAGCGCTTGCGGCTGGTGTCGTTTGCCGCGAGCGTGAGGGCGAGCTCGTTGAAATCGCGGGCGAGCGCGCCGAGTTCATCGCCGCGTTCGGTCGGCAACGCCACCTGATAATTACCTTGCGTCAGTTGATGCGTACCGCCGGCGAGCTGTTTGATTGGTTTAACCAGATGGCGCGCCAACGGCAGCGCCATCAATGCGGCGACGGCCAGTAGCACGGTGCCGATCAATAGCATCGTCGAGCGCTGGCGGCGCAAAAACTGTTCTTCGATGCCGGCGCGAATTTCTCCGTATTGCGGCACTACCAGCCAACCGATGATTTCGTGATTGAGTTTGATCGGCACCATTGCGGTTGGCGGCGACGGTGGCTGTCCGACAATCAGCGCGCGATTCTGATCGAGGACCGCCAGCGGCGGACGACCGCGCAGCATCGGCGGCGGTTCCGACCGCGCCTGATGTGTTTCGAGCGCATTGAAAACGATGCGCCGAAACAAGCGCGGATCGATTCGCAGCGGCAGCCAGCTGCCGGTTTCGCTGTAAAACTCCGCCAGCTCCTCGGCAACTTCTTCCGCGCGTTGGATCTGACGGTTGTTGAGGTAATCGAGCAAGCCGCGCGCGAAACTCCACTGCGCCAACGCCATAACGGTCACCACCAGCAGCAAACTGGCGGCCAGAATCGCGAGGAATATTTTCGATTGAATGCGCATGAATGACCGTTATCGGCAGAGGCGGGGTAGCGTAGCGCCGAAAATGCTGCGCCGGCTATCGGTGACGGCGGCATTCATCGTTTTTGCACATT
>CBFHCK010000079.1:0-8905 GCA_965653955.1 uncultured Spongiibacteraceae bacterium | reverse complement strand
CGACGTAATCGTCGCCGCCGGCTTCGAGCCCTTCGACCTTGTCCTGCCAGCGACCGCGCGCGGTGAGCACCAGAATCGGAAAGCGTTTCTGCCGCTCGCGGGCGGTGCGAATTACCGTCAGCCCGTCCACCAGCGGCAGGCCCAAGTCGATCACGGCGAGGTCGTAATCGAATTCACCGATCAGGTACAGCGCCTCGCGGCCATCGGCGGCACTATCGACCGCGTAGCCCTGACGTTGCAGTTGCTGGGTGAGTTGTTCGCGGAGCGGGGCTTCGTCTTCAACTAACAGTAAGCGCATCGATTTGACTACCGTTCGCGCCGGCGCTCGGCCGGCACATGCAAGGTTTTCACGCGACCGCCTTCCTGCAATACGCGCACGCGGTACATATCTTCGTCCGCGCTGGAGCGCGGTGGTTGAATGTCCACCACACGGCCGCGGTAGTTGTGTTCGACTTCGCCGATCACATCGCGAATCGGGCGCCGCGTGTAGCCGCTGCCGTTATCGGGGCGATAATTGCGAAAAGCTTCGCGGCTGCGGTCGTCGCGCTGTTCCTGGCGTCGATTGTCCCGGCCGGAATCGCGGCCGCGCGGATCTGCTATCGCGGACACAGAAACGGTTGCCATCAAGGCGACGATACAAAGCAGGCGCAAGGGTTTCATTACGTAATTATTCGTCGGGTTGAACATCGACATTCACGCGTAAACGCGATCCCGGGTCGTAGGGCATGCGAGTTACGAAATTGCGCCCGTTGTAGCGATAAAACACCCGATACGCAACCACTTCGTCGCGGTACGCGCGCTCGGCTACCGTCTCGCAGACGCGCCGATCCTGATAACTCACTCGCTCCTCGCCGCTGTTTCGATAACTGATATCGCGTCCAACCGAAGCGCCAAGTGCAGCGCCTGCAACCGTCCCCACTTTTTTATTCACGTCGTGGTGGCCAAGAGCATTGCCGATGGCGCCGCCGAGGATCGCCCCGAGAATCGGCGCGGTATAGCTGCGCGGACCGCTGCTGCGCACCGGCACCTGCTCATCCCAGCATTCTTCGCGCGGGGCGTCATAACTCACGGATTCGTAGATCGGCTCCACGCGAGTGACACGGGCATAGTCGAATTCCTCGTCGTAGCTCCGGCGCGCCGATGCCACCGAGCTGGCGACGACTAACATTCCCGTTACGCAATAGCAGAGCAAGCGTTTCATGGTGTCCCACTTGTTAGGTGATGGTTGTTGTCGCTGGGAACATAGCGAATGCGAGCTGAACTCGTACTGAATAGCCCCAGGCTTGCTATCACGTCAGCGTGTGGGGGAATATCGCCGCTATCTTCCTGTCACTGTGAGACCACGAGTGCGAACGATGATCAAAACGACGCCACGGTTTGCTGTTGTATTGCTCGGCTTGGCGATCAGTGCCTGCCAAGTCACGCCTCCGGCACCGCAACCCAAACCGCCTGCGCCCCCGCCCGAGCGATCAGCTCCGCCGCCAGTGCTGCCATCGACTCCGCCGGCGCCAGTGGAGAAGCGCCCTCCGCAGGATATTCCGATCGTGGTTCCCACAACGGGCGGCATCAGCCATTACCAAGACATGCAGGAGCAGTTTTTACGCATGAGGCTCGACGGTAGCGGCGTTCGGCTACAGCGCAGTGGCGATGCGATAAAAATCGTCATCCCTGCCAACGCCGCATTCACCGTCAATGGCGATCAGCTGTCGCCCCGCGCCGCGACCATGCTGAATAACATTGCGCCCGTGCTTAAGGAATTCGTAAAAACGACTATCGAAATCAAAGGCTTTACCGATAGCACGGGCAGCTACGAACACAATCAGCAGCTCTCGCACCGACGTGCGCAAAATGTCGGAGCGTTCTTGGCTGCGCGACAGGTGGCTCCAGCGCGTATTCGTACCGTCGGTTTCGGGCCCCGGCTACCAATCGCGGATAACCGCACTGATTCAGGAAGGGCAATGAA
Organism: uncultured Spongiibacteraceae bacterium; assembly: GCA_965653955.1. Classification (GTDB taxonomy): domain Bacteria; phylum Pseudomonadota; class Gammaproteobacteria; order Pseudomonadales; family CAMLJR01; genus CAMLJR01. The sequence continues at coordinate 6,942 of CBFHCK010000079.1, read as the reverse complement.
CCGCCGTATCGAAATCGAACTGGTGCCGGTGCCATGAAACGTCTGACGGTCGTCCTCATTGCGCTGCTGACAACCTCGTGCAGTCTGTTTCGCAACGATTTCATCGCGCCGGACATAGCTCTGGTCGGTTTGCGCCTCGGTCCCAGTGAGGGGATGTATCAGACGGTTCTGGTCGATCTGATGCTGACCAACCCCAACGCATCGGACCTTAAATTCAACGCCCTCAGCTATCGCGTACGGCTGGAAGGTCGCGATCTGATCAATGGCACGAGTCGCGAGCCGCTCGAAGTTCCAGCCGGCGGAAGCGCGAAATACACGGTGCCTGCGACGATCAGTCTTATGAGCGGTTTTGGATTTATTCGGGATTTGCTGAATAAACCAAAGGATCGGATTGCGTATGAATTAAATGCCACGCTGGAGCCGAGTGGGCTGTTTTCAGTTCCGTTAACGGTCAGAAAAGCGGATGCAATCAAGCTAACTCAATAAGTTCGCTGTTTGCGGGTTGGTGTTTTCAAGGTGGGGAGGACAAAAAGACCCCCCGTCCGCACAGGGTGGGTGATGGACGGGGGGTTGCCCGAGAATCGGTGGGGTCTGGATTGGGAGCCGGTATCGGCGTGTCTAACGGTTCGTTTCCCTCTTGCCGTTGGATGTCGCTTCGCGACTTGGGTTGCGCTTTTACTTAGTTACAACTAGTTAGGTTGCAATTAACGTCGAATGTTGCAGCTACATTGAAATTTCCGACGCGAAGTAGCTGCTGCGTTGGAGCTAAAGTAACGCTATGTTCCGGAACGAACAACCTCGAGAGCCGGAACCTGTTCACATTTTTGACGTTTCGAGGAAATTTATTTCTGCTCATCCATGAAGTGCCAAAAATCCGTCGAGCGCATTTGCGCCCGACGTTCGGCTGCTCTTTTCCACATCTCGCGTCGCTCCGTATCGGAAACACTTCGCCAGCGCGTGATTTCGGCGAGCGTGCGACCGCATCCCAGGCAGACGTCGTCGTTGTTCAGGCAGCAATTGCGTACGCAGGGGCTCTCAAGCGTAGGTTCCATGACAGCAGACTCTGTTAACCGGTTGCGGTTGAAGTGTAGATGTAGATGGCGAACAGCAGGTTCGTAGTATTTGCCGGATTGCCGCGTTACCATGCGGACGAATTCCAAACACGCTTTAGCGATCGGTATGCTGAATTTTGCAAAGCAAAGTGAAGAAGCGCTACTCGGGTACCTCAATGGCCTGAATATGCGCGACGCCGTTTTAAATTATCACCAGATTCACGGCCTCCTCTACGCGATGGCGTGTTCTCCCGAGCCGATCAAACCCTCCGAGTGGTTCGAATTGATCTGGCTAAGCGATGATCCCCAGTTCGATGATCCTCTTGAAGCGCGAGCTTTTTATAAGCTGCTCGTCGAATTGTTCAGTTCGATCAGTCGCGAAGTTCAACAGGAGCGCTACTGCCCGGGCGGCGCGCTAAATGTATCGTCGGCGACAGCGCTGGCTGATTGGTGCGATGGTTTCCTGTCCGGGCATCAATATCTTGAGAATCTCTGGATTGTCGCGCTCGATGATTTGGGCGACGAGCAGCTTTATGAGCGCGTGGAAGCAACGCTCGATTGGGCAATTGCTTTCGTCGAGGGTGATATTGTCGATTGGACCGTTGAGGATAGCGACGACGTGCTCCTTACCGAACGATTGCGCTTCGAACAATTGCTCGATGACTATCGCTCGGTGCGATTGCTATGGAGTGACGGCAGCTGGCAATGGGATGTCGAACAGCAATTCGTCGATATGCAGCCGGCGGCGCGCGATGATCAATGTCCTTGCGGCAGCGGCCGGCTCTTCAAAAACTGCTGTCTGCATTGAACGAATTTAACTTCGAATAAAGGACTATCCGTGAATTCCGGACGCCCCAGTAGTAGCGAGCTTCTCGAGCGCATTCTTGCCGAAGTCTATGCGGTTCATGGCGACGTCAGGACGCGCGAGGGCGACGCGTTGTTGCGAAAACGCGTAGGGCGTCTGCTGGAAGATTCGGGTTTTCCCGCGATGCCTTCGGAGCGGCGCTCGGTGACCGTGCTTGTCACGGATTTGCGTGGGTTCGATGCGATTGTCGAGCAGAGCGCTCCTTCGGCAGTCATCAATCTGTTCAATCGATATCTGGCGCAGATGATGGAGATCGTCGCGCGCCACGGCGGCACGCTCGATAAACTCAACGGACACTCGCTCACCGTAGTGTTCGGTGCGCCAGCCGATCAAAACGATCATGCACTCAACGCGTTGGCCTGTGCAGCGGAGATGCAGCAGGCCATGTCGAAATGCAATCAGCAGAATGAAGTGCTATTGCTGCCGCCGCTCTATATGGGCATCGGAATACATAGCGGTGATGTCATCACCGGTTCAGTTGGCGCCACTTTGCATAAAGAATATTCCGCGCTCGGCCCGGCGTTGGGGATAGCCGCCCGCATCGCCGCCCAAAGTTTGCGCGGTCAGGTATTGCTGAGTGAAACGACATATCGGCTGGTGCATGATTTCGTGTTGGTGGGCGAGCTGAATAGCATACGTGCGCGTGCCCGCCGTACGCCGGTGACAGTTTATGAAATGCTCGGCACGATGCGTCCCCGCGCATTGACCGTGCCTCGCCGCGATATTCGGAAAAGTCTACGCGTATCGGTGCATATGCCCTGCTATTTCCAGCGTGTGCGTGGTAATAAAGCGCTCGGGCCGCTGCACTGCGGGCAGGTTGTCGACATGGGCTACCATGGCCTGCGCATGATCAGTCCGGTGCCGCTGGAAGCGAGCAGTGAGATAAAAATGGCGTTGTCGCTGCAATTGCTCGGTCAGCGCACCAGCGATGTTTTCGGGCGAATTATCAGCGCCGATACCGAGCAGCAAGGATGTCATTGCAGTATGGAGTTCACTGATATCGATCTGGTAGGTCGGCAGACGATTAAGCACTTTGTCGATAGCCAGATCAGCGCCGTATGAGTCGTCTATGGCGTTGCCATTAAACTAGAAAACCGTTTTTGCCACCTTTGCCAGAACCGCATCGATGATTGAACCAGACGCAGCGCTCAGCGAGCAGTTAGCTCTTTTGCAAGAAAAGCATCGCATCCTTTCCGATGAAATCGCACGTCTTGAGCTATTTCCTTATCAGGATCAATTGCAGCTGCGGCGATTAAAAAAGGAAAAGCTGCGCCTGAAGGAAAGTATTCAGCGCGTCCGCACGATGATGATTCCCGATCTCGACGCCTGATCCATATCCCTTCGAAGATGTAACCATGCATATCGACCTGTCCGAGCTGTCTCCTAGCAAAACCTATTTCACTTTTATTCAGACGTTGATTCCGCGCCCTGTCGCTTGGGTGTTATCGGAAAACAGCGATCGTGGCTTCAACTTGGCGCCGTTTTCGTATTTCAACGCGGTTTGCAGCGATCCGCCGCTGGTGATGTTATCGATAGGTAAGAAGGTCGATGGCAGCCTCAAAGACACGCGCCGCAATATCGTCGAGCGGAAGCATTTTGTGGTGCATATCGCACACCGTGAAATGGCTCCAATGGTTACTGCCAGCTCGCGTGAGTTGGCAGAAAACGATTCGGAGCTGACGCAGCTTGGGTTGCAGACTGTCCCATTCGGAAATTTTCCGGTGCCGCGTCTGAGCGATTGCCGCATCGCTTTCGCGTGTCGGTTTTATCAGCAGATCGAATTGGGCCCGCTGCCGCAGGCGATGATCCTGGCTCAGGTGGAGTCGATATTCATCGACGATACCGTCGCGACTGTCGATGCAGGGCGGCTAACGGTCGACGCCGCCAAGGTGAATCCGCTGGCTCGCCTGGGCGGCGATGAATACAGCACCATTGGCGATGTGTTGAAAGTGCCGCGCCCGCGCTGACGCCATTCGCTGAGGTCAAAAGCAGGTGTGTGAGATATTTCGCACGCCGCGCGGTGGCTTCCTCTGCTGGTGCCGCTCTCCCCAATGTGGAAAATACGTATTGTCACGGAAGCAGAAGCGCTCACACGGATTCGGGCGGGACAGTGGATGTCAAGTTCAAGAAAAAAGCCGGGCCTAGCCCGGCTTTTTTTATGGGTATCGAATGACGACGCGTGTTATCAGCCAGGAGGCCAGCGCATCGCGCGCCCGCCGATAAGGTGCAAATGAATATGGAACACCGTCTGCCCGCCGTCCTCGTTGCAGTTCATCACTAGCCGGTAGCCCGAATCGGCAATGTTCTCGCTGATCGCCAGTTGTGAAGCGGTGAACAGCATATGCCCCACCAGCGCGGCATCGCTGCCTTGCAGATCATTTAGGGTCGAAATATGACGCCGCGGAATGATCAACGCATGAGTCGGTGCTTGCGGATTCACGTCGCGAAAAGCAATTACGTGATCGTCCTCGTGAATGATTTTGGCGGGAATCTGCTTCGCAATGATTTTGCAAAACAAGCAATCCATCGTCGCTCTCCGGGATCAAATGAAAACCGCATGATACGTTCGGCCAAAACCCGCGTCGATTATTTGCTGTGTCATTTTCTGCACTGAGCTGTTGCCTATTAGCCAGCAGTGCACGGTGCTGGTGCTATTTCATCCACATACACATAAAAAATTCATGCGGTTGTCACTGCGATGTCACTGCATTTTATGCAGTATTGCCGCAGAAAAATGTCGGCTTTGACAGCTGCTCTGCCTCATCAATTAAATCAGGTACAGCTTTTGCAAAGTTACCTCAGCCGAGCCAGCACGGCTCGCATAAACTAATTTCGCTCTCGATGAGAGCAGAGATGCCTAAGAGGAGCTACTCAATGGCCGTCATCGAAACGTTAAAAGATAAAGCCGGAATACTGAAGGACAAAGCCGGGGTGGTAATGGCTTCGGTTGGTGACCTCAATAAATTCACGATCGATAAAATCGAACAAGCCTCGAAATTAAATCTTTCTTCCGCGAGTTATTTTAGCGATGTCAGCATCAAGCAGATGCGCGCAGTGACCTCAATTAAAGACATCGATTCGCTCCGAAAATTTACGGCGGATTCAATTTCGCTGAGTGGCGAAATGGCGAAAAAAATGCTCGATGACAGTAAGGCTTGGTTGATGGTTGGCTCCGATATCAAGACAAAACTCACCGAAACTTTCTCTTCCAAAGAAGAAATCGTAGCCAAGAAAAAAGTATCGCCGAAAGCGGCTTGATTTTTACAACTGCCTGCGCGGGATGTTTGTGGTCCGCGCATAATTCTTGAGTCGAGGCATCTCACCGTTAGGGAGAGTGGTTGTGTTCGATTGGTTATCGCAATATTCGCGAATAGTTGATCACGTTTGCGAATTTCAGCAAGCAGTCGCCGAAGAATTATTCGATCGCATGGAAGGCGGTGTCGGCACGCAGCAAACCATCGTCGATACGGCCACCGAATGTTGCCGAAATATTTATAGCGGCGTGACACAGTCGCCGGTCAATATCGTCGAACAACAAATTAATTACTGGCAAACCCAGTTAAAACTCTGCAACAACCTGATGTTGAAACTGGTGGGTGAGCAGGTCGAGCCGTTGACGCGACCGCGTGTTGGTGATCGCCGCTTCATCGATTCGGCGTGGGAAGAAAACCCAGTCTTCGATTACATCAAACAATCGTATTTGCTCGCTTCCGAAAACATTCTCGATTGCGTTGGTGCGCTTGAGGGTGTCGACGAACGCAGTCGCGATCGGCTGCAGTATTTTGCGCGACAAGCCGTAAATGCATTGGCGCCTACCAACTTTGCTTTGACTAATCCTGAAGTGCTGCGTAAAACCTTCGAAACGAAGGGCGATAACTTGCTGCAGGGTTTGCATATGATGGTCGAGGATAAAAAGAAAAGTGCGGATATTCTCAATGTCTGCATGAGCAAGCCGGATGCTTTTGAAGTCGGAAAAAATATCGCGATGACACCGGGCGCGGTTGTCGCCGAAAATGAATTGATGCAGCTTATTCAGTATGCGCCGACCACCGCGCAGGTGAAGCGCACGCCGATTCTGTTCGTGCCGTCTTGGGTCAACAAATATTACATTCTCGATCTCACCGAAAAAAACAGCATGGTGAAATGGCTGGTAGACCAAGGTCACACTGTGTTCATGATTTCATGGGTGAATCCGGACAGCACTTATCGTGCAACGCATTTTGAAGATTACATGCAGCGTGGGCCGATTGCGGCAAGTCATATGATTGAGCGAATAACCGGTGAATCGCAAATAGCGGCTATCGGTTATTGCCTGGGTGGAATTTTACTTTCGTGCGCTCTCGCCTATGGCGAAAGTGCGGGTGAAAAACGCTTCGCTTCGGCAACTTATCTGGCATCAAGTTTCGATTTTCGCGATCCGGGCGATATTGGAATTTTGGTCGATCCCGCCACCGTCGAAGCGGTGGAAAAGCACATGAGTCGAAATGGTTACTTAGACGGGCGGTTATTATCGGTCGGCTTTAATTTGCTGAAAGAAAACGATCTGTTTTGGAACTATTACGTTATTAATTATTTGAAAGGTGAGCGCCCCGCCGCGTTTGATCTGATGCACTGGAATGGCGACAACACGAATGTGCCGGAGGCGACGCATAGGTTCATCATGAGCGAATTGCATTTGCGCAATCGCCTGGTGCAATCGCAGGGGTTGCATTTATGCGGCCGCGCCATTGATTTGAACAATGTGTGTACGCCAACCTATGTGCTTGCCGCCGATAAGGACCACATTGCCCGCTGGCGTTCATGCTATGCCGCCACACAGTTGCAGAGCGGCGAAACTCGGTTCGTGCTCGCGGGCTCCGGCCATATCGCCGGCGTGATCAATCCGCCCGCCGCCAACAAATATTATTTCTATATCAATCCGGAATCGCCGCCGCTCGCCGAAGAATGGCTAGATCGCGCGTTCAAGAAAGAAGGCAGTTGGTGGTAGGATTGGTTGACGTGGCAGGAGCGCTTTGCCGGCGAGCT
>CBFHCK010000078.1:0-8908 GCA_965653955.1 uncultured Spongiibacteraceae bacterium | reverse complement strand
CGATGCTTTTTTCGGTCATCCCCGGATAATGCTCCAGCCGCAGCGACACAATTTGTGCGCTCTCATTCACATCGCTGACGGTACCGATAAACGTGGCGATGGCACCGGTGCTTCGATTGATTTTGCGCAATTTTGCCGTTTCGACTCCAACATCGAAGTCTTCAACCTGCACGCTGATCTCGCTCATGTTCAGCTCCGCCTTACGTTTAACCGCCGGCTCATACCTAACCGCCCGTGACCGGCGGAAAAAACGCGACTTCGTCACCGTCCTGCAATACGCAAGATCGATCTGCCACTTCCTGATTCACCGCGACGATAACATTCGGTGCGCATAACACCTCTGCCCACGCGTAACCTTCGCGATCGATTAATTGCGCAATCAATTGATCGACGTTCAAGGCGTGTTCGATAGATAATTTATCGACGCCGAGTCGCTCGCGAATGCTGGCGAAAAATAATACGTTGATCATGATGCGGACCAATCGCCGGATTTTCCGCCGCGCTTTTCGAGTAATCGCACACTGCGAATCTCCATGCCTTTATCGACCGCTTTGCACATATCGTAAATCGTTAAAGCGGCGACACTGGCGGCGGTCAACGCCTCCATTTCGACGCCGGTTTGACCTGCGAGTTTGCACGTCGCATGAATAACGACAGCGTGATTATTTAAATCCGGCTCGCATTCGACGGTAACCGAAGACAACAGCAGCGGATGGCAAAGTGGAATCAAATCGGCGCATTTTTTTGCCGCCTGAATGCCGGCAATACGCGCGACCGCCAACACATCGCCCTTCTTATGATTTCCATCGACGATCATTTGCAATGTCTGCGGCTGCATGACGACGCGGGCTTCCGCGGTAGCCGTGCGAGCCGTGACGGGCTTATCGGTAACATCGACCATGCGCGCACGGCCTTCGGCATCGAGATGAGTAAATTTGGCGGACATATTCGTCGCTTTCCGTAAAAAGAAACATATTAACCCGGCATGTTCGATGTCGGGTTAATCGCTGGTCAATCGCCTGGTAAATAGTGCGCTGTCATAGCGTCGCGGGCAACACTCCGCTTTCCGCGTGAACGATATCGATTTGCGGGCGCTTCCGGCGCGACACGAATAAACTATTGCCGAACTTCTGCTTCGCTTGCAGCTTGGCATCCACCGCCAACGCAGCGATGTCGTGATGACTATGGCAATGCGCAGGATCGGGCGTCACGACCCCGATCGATAACGTCAACATCGGAAAGAAACCGATTTCACCGCGACGATCGCGCGCAAAAATGCCGCCATCGGCAATGCCTTTCGAGCAATACAACTGGTCGATATGCAGCGCGAAGGTCTCGATTATTTTTTCGCAGCGCTCGCGCCAATTCGAGCTGCGAAACAGCACCATGAAATCGTCGCCGCCGATATGACCGACGAAATCGCATTCGACGTCGATCTCATCCTGAATGACCTGTGCCAAAAATATAATTACATCGTCGCCGCGACTATATCCGTAGTAATCGTTATACGGCTTGAAGTGATCGAGATCGCAGTACGCGACATGGAATTCATCGTTGCGCTCGAGCAAATCATCGAGTGTTTCGTGGATCGGCACATTGCCCGGCAGCAGCGTCAATGGATTCGCATATCGCGCGTTGCGGATTTGTTGTTCAGTGATTCGCCGCAGGAGCGCACTTGTTTTCCCGACACCAAAAAACAATTGATTGCGCGTAACGATGAAATCCTGACTCAGCAATTGATCGCCATCGGCCGTGAGCATCCGGCTCACCTCCTCCAACGTGCGATCGTCGCTGACGATCACCGAGCGCTTATCCATGAAACTCCGCGCCGGCTTTTTTCCATACAATTCGCGGCTGTAACGCGCTGTATAAAGCTCAAGAATTTCCTGGCGCTGAATCAAACCCAGCGGCTTGCCGTCTTCGACAACGGGCAGACAATTGAACGCTCTGTTTTCGCGCAAGATATCGACAACGCGATCGAGCGGGATCCACGGCTCGATCGTCGGCGCGGCGATGGCGAGTTCGGCCACGGTTTGCGAGCGCCGCAATGGCCGACGCATCGATGGCGGCAACTTGCCGAGATTTGCGGTTATCTGATGCGCCGGCGCCGGTATGCTTTGCGGACGACCGAGAAAATAGCCCTGGCCGAAATGCACGCCCATGCTTTGTACGATCGATAATTGCTCGGCCGTTTCGATGCCTTCGGCGACAACCTTGCAGTCCATCTCCTTCGCAATTTCGAGAATCGAACGCAGAAATTCGCGCTTGACCGGGTCTTCGTTAATTCCCTCGATGAAATGCCGATCGACTTTTACATAATCGGGACGCAATTCAGACCATGCGCGTAAACCGGCATAACCGGCGCCGAGATCGTCGATCGCAATTTCGAAACCCAACGCGCGAAAATGACTGGTCGCCCGTCGCATCAAATCGTAATCGTCGAGCGGATATTGCTCCGACAATTCGATCACGATGCGCTGCGCCGATAACCCCAGCGCATGCAATGTGCGCTCTGCCATCTCTTCCTGATAATCCTTTTCGATCAGGCTCATCGGGCTGACATTGATGAACAGCTTGCCCTGCGCGCCGTATTGCACGAAGCGCGAGCACGCAACTTCGCGACACGCCAGCTCAAGCGGCGCCATCAAGCCATATCGGCTTGCGGTTTCGAATAAATTGATCGGGCTGTGCAGAACACTGTTAGCGGGGCCGCGCGTCAATGCCTCGTAACCGAATAATGTGGCACTGCGTAAATCGACGATCGGCTGGTATACCGAGGTGAGCTGATTGGTGCGAATGATTTCCGTAAGTTCGGCGGCGGTTCCGATCGGAGACATAACAACTCGCTGCGGCTTCGGCAAGAAATTAGCCGCGCTTACTGTCGATTAACACGAAGCGCGGCTTACGGCGGAGCACACTAACAAGCGTTTATGTCAGTCCCATGACAATTCAAGCTAATGAGCACAACAAAATTATGTTTTCACGAATACCGTAAGTAAAAAGGCGGCAATCAGAAAGGCGACGGGGAACCCAACCATTAAACCGAAACGATCCACCCCGCTGTCGCCTACAACCACCACATACCGATCGCTGCCGTGTCGGCGACGATCAATACCGCGATGATCTTCTTTCGCACCCACATCACAGATCCTTCTATCTTCGCCGGAGCGCCGGTTTAAACCTAAATACGGAGACATAGCGACTTCCTCTTGTTGAATGTCCTCGCTGATTATAAGCAATGCCAGCGACACCCCTTCGATCGAACATCTCTATAAAAAAATGCCGTTAGCGATTCCAGTGTTAATGCCCCACCGAAATTGTGTATCCGCTCACGAGCGCTATGTCGAAGTGTTAGAGCGGTTGCCGCAAATATCCGAAATCCCGCAGAATGACGACCAATCGCGAAGAATCATGCGGAACTCGAGGGTAAATCGGTGGAATATTTGCATACGATGGTACGCGTCAGCGATCTCGATGAATCGCTGCATTTTTATTGCAATCTGCTCGGGCTGGTGCAGGTGTCGCGCAAGGACAACGAACAGGGCCGCTATACCTTGGTGTTTTTAGCTGCGCCTGGCGATGTCGAACAAGCCCGCGTCAACAAGGCGCCGCTCGTGGAGCTCACTTACAACTGGGATGCGGAAGATTACGGCGGCGCGCGTAATTTCGGCCATCTCGCTTATCGCGTCGATAATATTTATCAAACCTGCCAGCGATTACTCGATGGTGGCGTTACGATCAATCGTCCACCTCGCGATGGTCATATGGCATTCGTGCGTTCGCCGGATAATATCTCGATCGAGTTATTGCAAAAAAGTGGTTCGCTGCCGCCGCAGGAGCCGTGGCTATCGATGCCGAACACAGGTCAGTGGTAATAATTTTCGCGGTTTTATAAACCCGCGTGAGAAATAAAAAACCCGGCCTGAGCCGGGTTTTTTATTTCATTGCAACGCTTAACGGAAACTTGCGTTGATATTTTGCAGCACGTTGTTGCCGGGGCAGAGTTCTTTTTCCTTCAGCGAACGCAACGGCTTGTGCACGGTGCCGATCGTTTCGTGCAGATCGGTAGGCTCTTTGTCCATGTACAGCAGACCGGTGAGAATTTTATTCTCGGCCTTGTATTCCTGGATCAGATCGAGCGCGGAGCGACGATTATGAATATCGAGTTTCTCGTCGATCTTGTGCAAATGAATCACCGAGCCATCGTGCAACGTGACTTCCTGTGAAGTCCCGGCGCTGTAACTCGTGGTGATCTCTTTGCGCATCGGCACGAAATCGACAGTGCCGGTCGCTTCGAGGTGATCGCGCACGAATTCGTACGATTTAGTCGAACCCGGATTGTTGTTGAACGTGACGCACGGTGAAATCACATCGATAAACGCAAAGCCGGGATGCGAAATCGCCGCCTTCAGCAAAGGCACCAGCTGTTCTTTATCGCCGGAAAAACTGCGCGCAACAAAACTCGCACCCAGCTGCAAAGCCATCGCCGCGAGATCGATCGCTTCGAACGGATTCGCATCGCCTTTTTTGCTTTTTGAACCGGCATCCGCCGTCGCGGAATCCTGACCTTTGGTCAGACCATAGCAGCCGTTGTTCTCGACGATATAGGTCATGTTCAGACTGCGGCGCACCGCGTGCACGAACTGCCCCATGCCGATCGAAGCAGTGTCGCCATCGCCGGAGACGCCGATATAAATCAGATCGCGGTTCGCCATATTCGCACCGGTTACCACCGATGGCATGCGACCGTGCACCGAATTAAAACCGTGCGAATTGCCGAGAAAATATGTCGGCGTTTTCGACGAACAACCGATGCCGGACATTTTCGCGACTTTATGCGGCTCGATCGATAACTCGAAACAAGCCTGCACAATCGCGGCACTGATCGAGTCGTGACCGCAGCCGGCGCACAATGTCGACAGCGAACCTTCGTAGTTTTTCTTCGTGTAGCCCAGATCGTTGGTCGGCAATTCCGGATGGCGGAAATTGGGTTTTATATACGTCATGATTTGCGCTCCGCTTTTTGGCCAGCCTGACGACGCAGCGGCGTTACATTGGCAGCTTGTAAATAGTCGGCGATTTTGCCCTGCACATAACGCGCGGTAATCGGCATGCCGTCGTAGTTCAACAATGCGACGAGTTTTGCCGGATTGATTTCGCACTCGTTGATCAACAGCGAACGCATTTGTCCGTCGCGGTTTTGCTCGACCACAAACACCGTGTCGTGCTGCGCAATGAAATCTTCAACGTCGCGGTTGAACGGAAATGCTTTGATCCGCAATGTATCAACGGCAATCTCGTTGTCTTCGCGCAAATGATCGACGGCTTCGATAGTGGCCGCTTGCGAGGTACCGAAATAAATCACGCCGATATTGCTGCCATGCTCGGCGTTGATAATTTCCGGCGCCGGCACATAACTTTTCGCGGTTTCCCACTTCTTCAGCAGGCGCTCCATGTTGCGCGCGTAGGCTGCGCCGTCCTCGGTGTATACCGCGTATTCGTCGCGCGATGTGCCGCGCGTGAAAAAGCTGCCCTTGGTCGGATGCGTGCCGGGATAAGTGCGATAACAAATGCCATCGTCATCGACATCAAGATAACGACCGAAGCGTTCGCTCATCGATTCGAGCTGTTCAGCGGTGAACACCTTGCCGCGATCGTAAGCGTGCGCATCGTCCCACACGAGCGGTTCGGACATGGTGTCGTTCATGCCGAGATCGAGATCGGTCAGCAAAATAACCGGTGTCTGTAAGCGCTCAGCCAGATCGAACGAGCTCGCGGTCATTTCGAAACATTCTTTCGGTGTCGACGGGAACAGCAGCACATGCTTGGTATCGCCATGCGATGCATAGGCGCACTCGAACACGTCCGACTGCTGGGTACGCGTCGGCATACCGGTCGATGGGCCGGTGCGCTGCACATCAATCAACACCGCCGGAATTTCCGCGAAATAGGCGAGGCCGAGAAATTCGTTCATTAACGAAACACCGGGGCCGCTAGTCGCAGTGAAAGAACGCGCACCGTTCCAATTCGCGCCGATCACCATGCCGATCGCCGCGAGTTCGTCTTCGGCCTGCACGATGGCGAAATTCTGCTTACCGCTGGCGGGATCAATCCGCAGACGACGCGCGTACATTTCATACGCATCGACCACCGATGTGGACGGCGTAATCGGATACCACGCAGCAACGGTTGCGCCGCCGTAAATTGCGCCGAGTCCGCACGCGGTATTACCGTCGATCAGAATCGCATCGCCGACGGCATTGCGGCGCTCAACGCGCATACCGAGCGGGCATTCGAAATGCTCGCGCGCGTAGTGGAAACCAAGCTCCAACGCATGCACGTTCGGCGCGATCAATTTTTCCTTGCCGTTGAACTGATCGGCGATCAGATCGGTCAGCACTTTGAATTCGATATCTAACAGCGCCGCTAAGGCGCCAACATAGATAACGTTTTTGAACAACTGGCGCTGGCGCGGATCGGTATATTCTTGACGACAGATTTCGGTCAGCGGAATGCCGATGAAATTGATATCGCGGCGCATCAAACGCAGATCGAGCGCCTTGGTGTTGTCATACAGAAAATATCCGCCCGGTTCGACGTCCTGAATATCTTTCGCCATGCTCTGCGGATTCACGCAGACCATGAAATCGATACCGCCGCGACGGCCGATGTAACCTTTTTCGCTGACGCGCACTTCGTACCACGTCGGCAAACCCTGAATATTCGACGGAAAAATATTTTTCGGGCTGACAGGAATACCCATCCGGAAAATCGATTTTGCGAACAGATTGTTCGCACTGGCCGAACCGGTGCCGTTGACGTTGGCAAAGCGGATAACAAAATCGTTAACGGATGCAATTCGACTCACGAGTGCTGCCTCTTTACTCATTTGACTTGCCCCGCTTTGGAAACCTGATAAAGAAACTTCTGCATATCCCACGCGCCAGTCGGGCAACGTTCCGCACACAATCCGCAATGCAGGCACACGTTCTCGTCTTTCACCAACACGCGCTTCGTCGCGAGGTCGGCGGAAACGTAAATATCCTGCGCGAGATTATTCGCCGGCGCGCGCAGTGTTTGACGCAACACCGGCTCTTCAGCGTTATGGACGAATGAAATACATTCGGTCGGACAAATATCCGCGCACGCATCGCATTCGATGCAGCGCGATTCGGTGAATACCGTCTGCACATCACAATTCAGACAGCGCTGCGCTTCCTTAATCGCTGTGTCGATGTCGAAGCCAAGTTCTACTTCCAGCTTGCGATCGGTCAGCGTGGTTTTCACTTCCGCATGCGGCACGGCAAAACGCTTGTCGTCTTCGACTTTGCTGTCGTAGCTCCATTCGTGCACACCCATCTTCTGGCTGATCAGTGTCACGCCGGGGGCTGGGCGTTTGCGCACATCTTCGCTGCGGCAGAACAGATCGATCGAGACTGCTGCCTGATGGCCATGCGCCACCGCGGTGATGACGTTCTTCGGACCGAACGCCGCATCGCCACCGAAAAACACTTTGGGATTGGTCGATTGGAATGTTGCTTCATCGACGACGGGCATATCCCATTTGCCGAATTCGAGACCGATATCGCGCTCGATCCATGGGAAAGAGTTTTCCTGGCCAACGGCGATCAACACATCGTCGCATTCGAAAAACACGTGATCTTCGCCGGTAGGAACGAGCGAGCGTTTGCCATTGCTGTCGTAGACCGCTTTGACTTTCTCGAAGGTGATGCCTTTGAGCTTGCCGTCTTCGACAACGAATTTAACCGGCACATGATTTTCATGCATCGGCACGCCTTCGCGTTCGGCATCTTCGATTTCCCACGGCGAGGCTTTCATTTCCGAGCGCGGGCTACGCACAACAACCTGCACGCTTTCGCCGCCCAAACGCAGCGATGTGCGGCAGCAGTCCATCGCGGTATTACCGCCGCCGAGCACAATAACTTTCTTACCGACCTTGGTGATGTGGCTGAACGCGACGCTCGACAACCAATCGATACCGATATGGATATTGGCGGCACCTTCCTGGCGACCGGGTATTTCGAGATCGCGACCGCGCGGTGCGCCGGTGCCCACGAATACCGCGTCATAACCTTTATCGAGCACGCCTTTCAGGCTGTCGACATAGGTGTTGAAATGCGTCACCACACCCATGTCGAGGATGTAGCCAACTTCTTCGTTCAGCACCTGCTCCGGCAGACGGAACGAGGGAATCTGACTGCGCATGAAACCGCCGCCAGCGTTCTGATCGTCGTACAGATCGATGTGATAACCGAGCGGCATCAAATCGCGGCACACGGTCAGCGCGGCCGGTCCGCCGCCGATGCACGCAACCCGCTTACCGTTTTTCTTTGCGGGAATTTGCGGCAGGCGATCGCGGATGTCGGTCTTGAAGTCGGCCGCGACGCGCTTCAAGCGGCAAATTGCGACCGGCTGATCCTCGACGCGACCACGACGGCATGCAGGCTCGCAGGGGCGGTCACAGGTACGACCGAGCACGCCGGGAAACACATTCGATTCCCAATTGATCATGTAGGCATCGGCGTAACGACCCGCCGAAATCAGGCGAATATATTCCGGCACAGGGGTGTGCGCCGGACAGGCATACTGACAATCGACAACTTTATGAAAATATTCTGGATTGGCACTATCTGTTGGTTTCAAGACGAGGTTCTCACGCGTGTGAACAAAGCTCTTTCAGTACATTACCGCGCCGTTCGAGCGAAATCGAAAACGACAAAGCGGTCCGCACAAATCTTTTAAATTAGAGCACACCATCTCAGATATTTCAGCCCCTCAAATGAGGGAGAAAACCGTAAAAATAGGCTCTGATTCCGGTGAGTTAAATGACAACTTGCTCAACTAGAGACGTAACAATTTGGTTTCTTAGAATGGAAACGATTACAGC
>CBFHCK010000077.1:0-8994 GCA_965653955.1 uncultured Spongiibacteraceae bacterium | reverse complement strand
TTTAGTCAGACGGTTCTCTCGTCAAGCCGCTCGAACATTATACCAAAGAACCGTTTTAAAACTGGATGACGCCATGGCAGCGTTGTGACGAGAAGCGACAGGCGAAGACTGGTCGGCGCTAGGCTTGCCGACCGCCAGCATAAAAACAACGGTCAGCGTGATTGCCGCCAATAACATCCATGCGCGATTTTTGTTAATGATCATATTTCGTGAGCTCATATTTTCGAATGATATTCGATACCTTTTTCGCGTACTCAGGATCCGTTGCATACCCTGCCTTAGCCAATTCGTTTACAAATTGATAAGGATAATTTTTATTGCTGAAGCACATTTTATAGCGAGGGTTTTGGTTCAAAAATCTTCCATAGTCGTCCGCTGCTTCCTCAAAATTTTGATAGGCCCTGAAGGTGTCTTTTATAGCTATCTTTTTTTGGTTTTCCACTTCGGTCGTCGCGAAGGTAACAGAGTTGCCCTGAGGGGATTTTCCTTTAATGCCAAAATAGGCATTTCCTTTAACGTACTTTCCCCAACCTGATTCATGCGCGGCTTGCGCCAGTAAAACTGATGCGGGCACGTCCCACTTCCGGGAAATAGTTTTTGCGATTTCCGAAAACTGGCTGAGAAATAATGTGACATGCTCAGGCGCTTGGGCTTGATGTGGCAGCGGGGATGAAAGTTTTTTAAATGTATTTCCTGTGGGGTCTACTCTTCCATCAGGATGAATGATTTGCAAACGCTGACGTTGGAATTTTCTGATGGAGTCGATTGTCTTTGGACCGCAGTAGCCATCGATTTTTAACGCGTAGGCGTTAGGATCACTCTTGAAATTCTTGTTAAGCAACTGCTGAATAAGTTCGGTGTCACTACGATTGTTTTTTCCTTTGTATCCAACCGATCCAGATATCCCTTTCACCAAAACCTCCTAGTTTGTAGTTACGGAAAGTATTAATTAAAAATTATTTATCTAATGATCGACCATCCAGAAAACGAATATCGAGACATGATGCACATTGCTGCCGTAGTCCGTCATCAAATTGGTAATACCAACGGTCGACGGCCGTTCGGCATGAAGAAAAACTAAAGCAACCTTCCAATGCAAGTGCATTCATAGTGACCTTGCGGAGGGGCAATCAATAAAGTAGTTCGTTACAAACAAAACTTCGCAATCAAATTGCGCAGCATATCGATTGCTGGTTGCAGTTGCGCGGTGTCGATGTATTCGTCCGGTTGATGCGCGCGGTCGATCGAGCCGGGGCCGAAGACTATGGTATCCATGCCGAGCTGTTGCAGAAATGGCGCTTCGGTGCCGAAGCCGACCGCATGGGCGGTGTGGCCGGTCATCTGCTCGACGGCGTGAATCAACGGCGAATCGGCCGGCTGCTCGAACGCTTCGATGCCGGCGAATAACGAGCGCAACTGGATATTGATACGGCGCTGTTCCGCGATCGGTTGCAACCGTTGCGCAATCGAGTGGCGCAGTTCGTCGAGCTGCATGCCGGGTAAGGTCCTCACATCGAAATGCAATTCGCATTCGCCGCAGATACGGTTTGGATTGTCGCCGCCGTGGATGCAGCCGAGATTCACCGTCGGCACCTGCACGTCGAATGCAGGGTTGCGATAGCGCGACTGTAGTTCACCGCGAAACTGCAACAGCGCGCCGATGGCCTCATGCATCGCTTCGAGCGCGTTGTTGCCGAGCGCTGGGTCGGAGCTGTGGCCGCTGCGGCCGACGATTTTGATCGACTCCATCATGATGCCTTTGTGCAGCCGCACCGGCTTCAGGTCGGTCGGTTCGCCGATCACGGCGAAGCGCGCTTTCGGGGTGCCCTGCGCGACGAGCTGACGTGCACCGTCCATCGAGGTTTCTTCGTCGGCGGTGGCGAGGATGATCAGCGGTTGCTGCAACGGTTTGCCGATGAAGGCTTTCGCCGCTTCGATGGCGACGGGGAAAAATCCCTTCATGTCGGTCGCGCCGAGCCCGTACCAGCGCTGGTCGCGTTCGACCAGTTTGAACGGATCGCTGCGCCATTTTTCGGCGTCATACGGCACCGTGTCGGTATGGCCGGCGAGCACCAGACCGCCGGGGCCGCTGCCGAGCGTTGCGATCAGATTCGCTTTCTGCGGCTGCGCGGCGAGCGGGCTGATCTGTACGTCGAAGCCGAGCGCTTCGAGCCAGCCACCCAGCAGCTCGATTACCTGCATGTTGCTCATGTCGAGTTGCGGTGTGCTGCAACTGATTGAGGGCGCGGCGACCAATGCTTGCAGCATGCCGAACAACGAAGGAAGAGAGGTTGTCATCGAGATTCCCGTGACGCAAAAGTAGATAGGTATTAAATCCCTCCTGACCCTCCTTTATCAAAGGCCGATTTAAATCACCGGCTGGCCAGCCTTCTTTGCTCCGACCATACTTGGCGGCAACTTTCGGCCGACGATCTTGGCCGATAAATTTCTGCGGAATGCTTTCATGGTTCAATTCAATGCCCTGCCCGCCGAACGCCTGCTCGATAGCCGCTGGCTGCTCGATGAATTGCTGCGCGACGGGCGCGTTAGCAGCGACGATGCCGAGCGCATCGCACGGGTGCCGCGACTCGGCGCCGAATCCAAACTGCATGCAGTCGAATGGATCGCCGCGCAGAAGCCGCAGGATCTCGCCAATCCCGGTAAATTCCTGACGCCCGAGCTGCTGCTGAACTGGCTCGGCAACCGCGTTAAACAACCGTATTTCCATATCGATCCGCTGAAGATCAACGTCACCGCCGTGACCGATGTTATGTCGTTCCAGTTTGCCCAACGTCATCGCATTCTGGCGGTCGAGGTCACACCCGAGCGCGTCACGATCGCCAGCACCGAGCCGTTTATTTCGCAATGGGAAATGAACCTTGAACATGCGTTGCGCCGGCCAATCCGTCGCGTGCTGGCGAAACCCACCGATCTCGATCGCTATACCGTCGAGTTCTACGCGCTGGCGAAATCGGTGCGCGGCGCCAGTAGCGGCGATGGCAAGGCCTCGTCGGCGGCGGTGACCAACTTCGAGCAGCTGCTCGAACTCGGCAATCTGAAAGACCCCGACGCGAACGATTCGCACATCGTCAACATCGTCGACTGGCTGTTGCAGTACGCGTTCGATCAGCGCGCCAGCGACATTCATATCGAGCCGCGCCGCGAAGTGGCGCATGTGCGCTTTCGTATCGACGGCGTGTTGTACAACGTCTACGAACTGCCGTTCCAGGTCGGCATGGCGGTGATCGCACGGATCAAGATTCTCGGACGGATGAACGTCGCCGAAAAGCGCCGGCCGCAGGATGGCCGCCTGAAAACGGTGTCGCCGGAAGGCAGCGAGATCGAACTGCGTTTGTCGACGCTGCCGACCGCGTTCGGCGAAAAAATGGTCATGCGGATTTTCGACCCGGATGTGTTGTTGCGCACATTCAAGGAGCTCGGCCTCGAAAACGACGATTACGAACGCTGGCAATCGATGATCGGCAAACCGCATGGCATCGTGCTGGTGACCGGCCCGACCGGTTCGGGCAAAACGACGACGCTGTATTCGAGCCTGAAGCAACTGGCGACCAGCGAAGTGAACGTGTGCACGATCGAAGACCCGATCGAGATGGTCGAGGATTCGTTTAATCAGATGCAGGTGCAGCACAACATCGATCTCGATTTTGCCAGCGGCGTGCGCTCGCTGCTGCGGCAGGACCCGGACATCATCATGATCGGCGAGATTCGCGATCTCGAAACGGCCGAGATGGCGATTCAGGCATCGCTCACCGGCCATTTGGTGTTATCGACGCTGCACACCAACGATGCGCCGAGCGCGATCACGCGGCTGCTCGAACTCGGTGTGCCTTCGTATCTATTGAAGGCGAGCGTGCTCGGTGTGATGGCGCAACGGCTGGTACGCACGCTGTGCCCACACTGCAAAGAGCCGGGGCCGATCGACGCGGCGGCGTGGCAGCAACTGGTTGCGCCGTGGAAAGCGGTGCCGCCAAAACAGGGCTATCACCCGAAAGGCTGTCTCGAATGCCGTAACACCGGTTACTACGGTCGACAGGGTATCTACGAAATTCTGCTGATGAGCGAAGCGGTGCAGGATCTGGTTAACGAAGGCACCGGCCTCGAAGCAATTCGCCGGCAGGGGATGAAGGAGGGCATGCATACATTGCGTTTATCGGGCGCGCATAAAGTGGCTGCCGGCGATACGACAATAGAAGAAGTGATGCGCGTCGCGCCTGCTGCGCAGAGCCGAGCCTAGCGCGATCCTGTCACTATAAGAGCGTGGCCAAGCGCGGCCACAATCCGCATACTGCGCGCTGGATTGCAGCGCCTACCGGAATTCGCAATGGCCAGTTTGTTTCCCGACATCAAGCCGTATAGCCAGCGTCAACTCAGCGTCGCGCCTCCGCATTCTCTCTATATAGAAGAGTGCGGCACACCCGAAGGTATTCCCGTGCTGTTCGTGCACGGTGGTCCCGGCGCCGGTTGTTCGCCGAAACATCGTTGTTTTTTCGATCCTCTCCAGTACCGCATCATCCTGTTCGATCAACGCGGCTGCGGCCGTTCGACGCCGCATGCGGAGCTTGCCGATAACAATACCGATGCGTTGATCGAGGATATCGAGGCAATTCGCAAAGAGCTCGGTGTCGACAAATGGCTGCTGTTTGGCGGTTCGTGGGGATCGACGCTGAGTCTGCTGTACGCCGAGCGCTATCCCGAGCGCGTGCTCGGGTTAATTTTGCGCGGTATTTTTCTGTGTCGACGACAGGATCTGTTGTGGTTTTATCAGGAAGGCGCGAGCCACATTTTTCCCGATTACTGGCAGCAATATCTCGCTCCGATTCCGCAAACCGAGCGCGGCGACATGATGCGCGCTTATTACCGGTTGCTTACCGGTAGCAACGAATTGGCGCGCATGGGTGCGGCCAAGGCGTGGAGCGGTTGGGAGGCGCAGTGCTCGACCCTGAAACCCGATCAGCAGTTATACGATCAGTTCACCGATCCGCGTATGGCGCTAGCGCTGGCGCGGATCGAGGCGCATTACTTCATCAATGATGCATTTCTCCGCCCCAATCAAATCATCGACGACGCGCATAAATTGCAAGGTATTCCGGGCGTCATCGTTCATGGGCGTTACGACATCGTGTGTCCTTTCGATAACGCCTTCGCGCTGCATGAGGCGTGGCCGGATAGCGACCTGCAAATTATTAAAGACGCGGGGCATTCGGCGATGGAGCCGGCGACTACCGATGCGCTGATTCGCGCAACGAATCGGTTTGCGCGTGAGTTGAAACCTGAATCTTGAGTTGCATGGCTCAATGCTTCACGTTCAGAGCGTAATTCTCTTCGTGGTTCCTTTAAGGCGTGTCTCAGAACCCTATCCGACGGAGCTGCGTGTTAAAGGCATTATTTATGACGGAAGTTATTTTCATTCTGGTCCGCCCCGCTGTACCTGAAAACATCGGCGCTGCAGCACGCGCATTGAAGACGATGGGTTTTCAACAACTGCGCATTGTCGGCAGCGACAACCATCTCGCAAAACCAGCGCGCATTCTCGCGCACGCCTCGAACGATATTTTGGAAAATGCGCAAACGTTTTCGGATTTGGCGAGTGCGTTAAACGACATCGATTTTTCGATCGGTACGTCGGCGAAATCCCGCCACGAGCGACGTTATCAACTGACGCCTGCCGAGGTGCGTGGCGCCATCGAAAGCAAGCAGCAGATATTGCGCAAGGTGGCGATTGTATTCGGCTGCGAAGAATCGGGATTGAGCAATGAAGAACTCGCGCGATGCGATGCGCTCAGCAGTATTCCGCTGGCGGTCGAATATCCGTCATTGAATTTATCGCAGGCGGTCATGCTATACGCGTATGAGTTGGCGAATTTGCAGTTCGAACAATCGTTGCCGGCGGATGTCGGCGAATTGCATGCGTTGAAAACGCGAATTGAAAAATTATTCGAGCAATTAGTTGTCGAGTCGGACAGCAAACTTGCGCGCTGGGCGAATGAACGGGCCGCGCGATTGGCGCACGATGATGTGCGTTTTTTGCATCAAGTGCTCGCGATTATTGAAAAGAAATTTAATTAAAATAAAAACTTTTAATTGGCTATATCGACGCGAATAAACAGATCACTCAACGACGAACTGTTATTGCTTTGATAATTGGTGAGTCCGCGCTCGCGATCGCTGCGCGAATTATTCAGGCCACCCATCGGAATCCATTCACCGACGCGGCCGCGAACCTGCGTCTGCAAACCTTGCGTTGAAATATTGCGGCCTTGCACGCGGTCATCGCGCTGATCGATATCGACAACGACTTCATCGCCGATGATGCGCGCGGTTGCATAAAATCCGCTTTCCACTGGTGTCAGTGTCCGTTCGCCATAAGGCCCGCTGCGCACCGGCAGCGTCGTGCCGGCGCTGATAAATGCGCGCATGCCTTCCACCGCGCGCACTTGTTGTGAACCCGCGCTGCTGCCACTCGAATGGGTTTGATTGACGATGACGCGTGTACCGTCGTCTCGCCGCTGCCAACCTTCGCGCGTTAATACTTCGCGCCCGCTCTCGATTTGACTATTCGTGTTCAGCCGCACATTGCCGCTGCCGATTGAGCCATCCACGCCGTAGCGTTGTTGTTGCTGAGACTGCTCGCCCTGTTTGCGTACGCTGATCAACAGCGAGCGCGATGCGACATCAAGTTGTTCGAGTAGCTGCAATAGCGAGCGATATTCGCTGTCGGTCACGTTCAAAATCAGTTGCTGGTTATACGCAGTAATCGTGCTGCCGGGCGATAACTGCGCATTCAGAACAGGCGTGACTTGCTCGGGCAGTGCACTGCGCATTGTGTAGGTTCGCAATGCGCGCTCCTGCGCTGCGGCGGCGCTGATAAAAAAACATGCGATACAAAAACGACGTAAGCAGCGCAGCATCAGTGACGCAATCCTGTATCGAGACGATCGATGATAACGGCCCAGTCAGCGTCATCGCGCCAACCCTCCCACAGAAATTGCGCTTGCGCGGAATTCCAGAATTTAGCGTCGGAAAGTCGTTCATCGCTTTGCAGAAAGTGCTGGGACAAGAATTCACGAATCGCCAAATCAGTGTTCGGCAAACCAAGCTGAGCGAACAGTTCTTGAAAATCGTGATGAGGTTTTTGCATGACGATACCCTCCCAAAGAGGCGCTCTCGTTAACCTGAGCCGCTACGACGTTTTTGTCAACCGAAGTACTAATTGAAAAAGCAGCTCTTTAATATCGCTGCATCGACAGAAGCTGTTTATCGCGCGTTAGTTCATAACTGGCAAAATCTTCGGCCATGATCAGATTGCCGCGATAAAACTGCTGCGCCTCGTGTCGCAGATCGGCTAGCGAATGTTCGCCTGCGGGCGCGTGGCGTCGATAGCGTTGGCTGAAGTGCGTCAATAACAAATGCGGTATTTGAAGACGCTGCGCGGTTTTCGCAACTTGCGCCGGCGTGCTGTGCTGATACTGCGGGCCGACGCGTGCGAGCACGTCTTCGGTAAAGGTTGCTTCGTGAATCAGCGCATCGCAGCCGCGCAGTGCTTCTTCGAGCAATTCGGGTCGATCGTTATCGCCGCCGACTACAACACGGCGCGGCGATCGCTGCGGCTGACACACCTGCTCCGGTGCGATCGTGCGGCCATCCGGTAATTGCACCGGTTGGCCGTGTTGCAATTCGCCCCACAATGGTCCGCGCGGTACATTCAATGCCGCGAGTTTTTCAGGATCGAGCGCGCGTTCGTGAACTTGCTCGACGAAGCGATAACCGAAGCTCGGTACACGATGTGACAGCTCGATGCTGTCGACACAAACATTTTCATCGCGATAACAAAAATCTACGCGATCGCTGCGCATGAATTCGAGCGGATAACTGAGCCGCGATAAATCGGTGTAACGCTGCACCGCTTCAATAAATTCCTGAATGCCTGCAGGCGCGCAAATTGTCAGCGGGGCGGTGCGTCCACCCATTTGCGCACTGGCGATCAGGCCTGGCATTCCATAGCAATGATCGCCGTGAATATGCGTAATAAAGATTGCGCGCAATTTCGCCGCGGAATAACGCGTGTGCAGCAATTGTTGCTGCGTGCCTTCACCGCAATCGATCAAATACCACTCGCGCTGGCGCTCAAGCGACAGCGCGAGACCGGTCACGTTGCGCTCGCGTGTGGGCAGGCCGGCAGAGGTACCCAGAAAAGTTAAATGCATGACGGTTTGGCGATCATAAGGGATGGCTGAAGCGTGATTCGACCCGGCGGCAGCGAACTCAATCGGCCGCGACGCATGTTAGCATTCGAGTCGCGCGCGCCAGTCAAGATCCGCTCTGCGCCGCCGATAATCCGCTTATTCCAATCAAATAATTACAAGGCGAGGTAAGCACGATGTGGTGGGGTCGTAAAGAAGACATGGCTGCGCTCGAGCGCCAGTTGCGCGACTTGCAGCAGGAAAATCAGATATTGCGTGAGCGCTGCGAAGGTCTTGAGCAGCATACCGCTGCGTTGGAGGCGGAACATCGCGCCGCCGAGCAGCGTCGCTCCGCCCATCAGGGCATCAATGCGCTGTATCTCGGCGCGGGTAGCGCACTCGAACAAATTCGCGAATCGGTCGCCGACACGGCAGCGCGTCTGGGCGACGAACGTGAGCAGCTCGATGGCGCCGCTTCGGTGTTCACCGACAGCACGCAGGTGCTCGAAAGCATTCGCAGCGAGCTCGCCAGTATCGACGGAAAAGCCCGCAGCAGTTGCGACAATATCGATCGGCTGAAGGCGCTGGCGACCGATATTGTCAAATTCGTGCAGGTGATTGGCACGATTTCCGAGCAGACCAATTTACTGGCATTGAATGCAGCGATTGAGGCGGCGCGAGCGGGCGATCAGGGTCGCGGCTTCGCTGTCGTGGCCGACGAAGTGCGGGCACTGGCGCAACGTGCGAGCGGCGCTGCCGCGAGTCGGTGCCGCGCTCCAGCGGCACGCCCGCC
>CBFHCK010000076.1:0-9002 GCA_965653955.1 uncultured Spongiibacteraceae bacterium | reverse complement strand
GAGGGCGAGCAATTCGAGGTAAAGCGTTTTGTTGTACGGCGTCGGCTTGATCAGCCCGCCCATGCCCTTGAACGATGCGATCGTTACGCTGAGCGGGTTGGCAACCACCATCGCGCCTATCGCCGAGCCGCCGATGATCAACAATTCGAAGGGTTGGAAAAGCGCCATCAGATTGCCGCCGGCCGCCAGGAAGCCGACGATACAACTCGCCAATACAATGGCGAGCCCCAACAAAACATTCATGCGATAAGGCTCCGGGCGGTCGGTAATTGCTTAGAAAGGGGCTGTGGTCCGTGCAGGCAATCCTTCCCAAATATAGCGGAGAAGTTTGATTGCGCTAGTACGATAACCAGCGGTTATTACGTAACCAGTGACGTTTTCACCGAGCGTGCAGCTCGGTTATTTCTCCGCGCGTTGTTCTTCGCGCGCGCAGCGCGCCAGCATGTAGGCGGTGACCGGCGCCGAGATAAAAATGAACAGCAACAACAATAACGGCGTCAGCGCCGGTTCATTGTTGGCGAGGTGGTGCAGCACTGTCGCGAGCGCAAGACTGCCAATGCCCAGCGTGCTGGCCGATGTTGGCGCATGCAGGCGAGTGAAAAAATCGGGAAGTTTGACGAGCCCGTACGCGCCCAGCAGCATGAATGAACTGCCGATCAACAGCAGCCCGCCGATAAAGGCGTTCAACACGTCGCTCATTCGATCACCTTTCCGCGGGTGAAAAATTTGGCCAATGCGACGGTGCTGACAAAGCCGAATGCAGCGATCAGTAGCGCCGCTTCGATGTAGAGCGATCGTCCCAACCATATGTCGAGTAATAACAATAAGCCGATCGCATGGATGTAAAGCGTATCGAGCGCGAGGATGCGATCGGCGAGCAGCGGGCCGCGCAGCAATCGAAACAGGGTCAGCAACAAGGCTATTCCGAGCATGCCGGCAGAAATCGCAAAAACGGTATTCAGCATTCGAATATCTCCCGCAGCGGATTTTCGTAGCGCTGTTTTATTTGTGCGATGAGCGCGGCTTCGTCCTCCACGTGCAGTGCATGAATTTTCAACGTGCGGCGATCATCGCTGATACGCGTCGATGCCGTGCCGGGTGTCAATGTGATCGTGCTGGCGAGCACTGCGATGGCGAACTCATCGCGCAGCGTCAGAGGAATTTCGACGTAGGCAGATTTCAGCAGGCGATTGGGGCGAAGCACGCGCCAGGCGAATTCGAAATTCGCGGTGAGAATATCGAGCATAACCAGCGCGACGAAACGCAGCAGCAGGAGTGGACGATAAATTCGCCGTCGCGAGCCCAACAACGAATGCAATGTAATTGGCAACAGCAAGGCCAATAACGCGCCGCTGAGTAATTGCGTTAGAGCCAGCGAGTTTTGTAGCAGCAGCCAGGTGCCGAGCAGCAATGCGCTCAAACCGGGACGCGGTAGCCAGCGCGCCATCATTGCAAGGCCCCAGTCGGTAAAACGCTGCCTACGTATCGGTGAGCTTCGGCGAGCTGTTGAGCTGTCGCATCGAGCACAGCGACAACGGGCGCTGCGCCAATACTCATTGCAATACCCAGGACCAGCAGCGCGCCGATCGCATACAGCGTGAAGTGCAAGGGTTGTGTCGTGCCGGCGCTGATCGGTTCGTTTTTCCAGAATACCGAGATACCAAAACGAGTCAGTGCAATCAATGCAGCCAGACTGCCGAGGAGCAAAGCCGGCCACACCGCTACGCGTGCGTCCATCGGCGTGCTTTGCAGTATCAGCAGTTTGCCGATGAAACCCGATAGCGGCGGCATACCTATGACAGCGATGGCGCCGATCAAAAATAAAATGGCGAACAAGCGTTTATGCTGCGGCGCGCCACCACTAAGTACGTGCTGATTAATTTGTGCGGCGAGCAAAAACATCGCGGCACCGATCCAGGTGCTATGCACGAGATAAAAGAGCAGCGCAGTGATACTGGCTACAGAGCCGGAGCCGAGTGCGACGGTAAGCGTGCCGATCGAAATAATCATCAGATACGCGACAATCTCCGCCAGTGCGGTCGCGGCAATAGCGCCAATTGCACCAATCGCCAGCGTAAGCACGCCGAAACCTAGCAGCCACGGATTCAATAAATCGTGCAGGACGCTGTCGCTTGCCAGTACCGTGGTCTGCAATCGCAATAATGCATAAATGCCAATCTTGCTCATGATCGCGAACAGCGCCGCCACGCTGGCATTCGCCGCGCTGTAACTGCGCGGTAACCAGAAATGCAACGGCACAATGGCCGCTTTCAATCCGAACACCAGCGCGAGCAGCAATGTCGCGCCGACCAGCAGCGGCGTGGCTGCATTTGTATCATTAATATCGAGGGTCGCGACAAAACGCCCGATATCGGCAAAATTAAGCGTGCCGGCCACACCGTAAAAGATTCCCGCCGCTAATAAAAACAATGCCGAACCGATCAGGTTCAACACGACATATTGAATGCCAACGGTGACGCGGCTGTCGGTTACGTGATGTTTGCTCGGCGTATGCGGGTTAATCGTTGCATTGCTGCCATGCAGCAACAGGCCATATGAAGCGATCAATAAAATCTCGAAAAACACAAACAGATTGAATAGATCGCCGGTGAGAAACGCACCGTAAATGCCCACCAATTGAAATTGAAACAGCGGATGAAAATAGCGGCCTTCCTCGTCATCGCCATTGCAGGCGTAGATAAGTACCAGCATCGCCAGCATTGCTGCAGTGAATAACATCACTACTGCGAGCCGATCCAGCACCAAAGCGATGCCAAACGGCGGCGCCCAATTACCGAGCCGATAAATTTGCGCGCTTTCGCCAACGTTAGCGAGCAGTAATACGACCAACATCAATTGCAGTAAACACGAAAATAAAGAAATCGTGCGCTGCGTGCGTACATGGTCGCTGACCATTAACAATACGCAGCCGGCAAGCAAGGGCAATAAAATCGGCGCCACCGGCGCATGAGTAATCGCGCTTGCTACAAAGCTCATTGTTCGCGTTCCGCCGGGTTTTCATCGCGATGCGCGCGCAATGCCAGTGCCAGCGTGAACGCTGTCATCGCAAAACCGATCACAATGGCGGTCAACACCAACGCCTGTGGCAATGGATCGGTTGTGCTCATATTGCCCGCTTCTAGAATCGGTGCGGCGTTACTTTGCAATCGCCCCATTGCGAATAAAAAAACATTGACCGCATAACTCAGCAGCGTCAGCCCGAGTACCACCGAAACCAGATTCGTGCGCAGCAATAAAAACGCGCCGCCGGCAACCAGCACGCCGATGATCAGAGAGATTAATATTTCCACGCATATTCCTCAAAAACGGAAATCGTTATCGACATCTCAATGCATCGAGCGTCCGCTGCTTTGCAACAGCATACGCAGCACTGCACCCAGCACGGTGAGAAAAACGCCGAGGTCGAACAACATCGCGGTGGCGAGTTCGATGTCGCCGACGATCGGCAATTTCCAATGGCCAAAACTCGACGTTAAAAACGGATAACCCAATACCCAACTACCAACACCGGTGGCGATCGCGATCAGCACGCCAATGCAGGAGATGCGCTGCCAGGATATGCGAAGGCGCTGCGTTGCCCATTCGCCATCGTGGGCGACATATTGCAGGAGCACTGCCACAGCGGCGGTCAGTCCGGCGACGAAACCACCACCGGGTAAATTGTGGCCGCGCACGAATAAATGCACAGCGATTAATAATGCGAACGGCAACAGCACCGCCGCGAGCGTGGTCAGTAATAACGATGGCGGTTGAGGTGCGCGCGGAGTCGTCGATGATTTCAAATCGAGGCCGTGCAGCATCGCGCCGATGCCGACGCTCGCGATGAGTAACACCGAAATTTCGCCGAGCGTATCGAAGCCGCGAAAATCGACCAATATCACGTTGACGATATTGTGGCCGCCGCCTTCGCTGAGTGCGTGCTCGTTAAAGTATTGTGCGATCGATCGATAGGGGCGGGTCATGATCGCGAACGCGATCGCAGCCGTAGCGGTACCGAGAACCAGCGGAATCGCGATATCGCGCACTCGAATTTTTTCCGCCGGAATCGTCGCTGGCAGATAACGCAGCGCAAATAACATGAGCAGGATCGTGACGAACTCGACCGCGATTTGCGTTAACGCGAGATCCGGCGCAGAAAAACGCGCGAACAATAATGCAATTAATAAACCCACCACGCCGAGCGGCAACAAGCTGCGCAACCGGAAGCGGTACCACGCGATCGTGATGCCCGTAGCGACGAAGAGCATCAGGGTACCAACCACTGCGAGGATGTCGACATCACTGACGGCGATTGCTCCGGCGATTTGCGGCAGCTGAATTAAAACAAAAACCTGTATCGCAGCGGCGGCGATCAACACCACAGCGATCGGACGCGTCAGCGAGCGGTTATCGATTAACGCAATCGTTGTACGCGCCGCTTTGAATAAATCAATCATGACGATTTCGAACACGCGCATGCTGCTGGCTGGGCGATGCCGCTCATACCAGCTAAATAATGGCCCACGGCCGCGGTATAAAAGCACACCGCCGAACAGCGCAACGATGCTCATGAGCAGCGGCAGATTAAAGCCGTGCCACAAGGCCAAACTGTATAGCGGTACTTCGCCGAGCACTGACACGCTCGCTGCGTTCAAAAACGGTGCGACCGTGTACGAAGGAAATATGCCGACGATCAGGCACAACAGCACAAGAATCTCTACCGGCAATTTCATATAGCGCGGCGGTTCGTGCGGAGGAAATTTCGGCAGGTCTTCGGCTTCGCCGTGAAAGAAAACATTGAGAATAAAACGCAACGAATACGCGACCGAAAAAACGCCGGCGATAATGGCGACGATGGGAATGATTGTGGCTAAACCGCCGTACGGCTGGATTTCCACGGCCTGTGTGAAGAACATTTCCTTGCTGATAAACCCATTCAATAGCGGCACGCCGGCCATTGATGCAGCTGCAACCATCGCCAAGGCGCCGGTGTGTGGCATGTGACGCCACAGGCCGCGCAGCCGTCGCATATCGCGCGTACCGGTTTCGTGTTCGATGATGCCCGCAGCCATGAACAGCGACGCTTTGAAAATCGCATGATTGACGATATGAAATAACGCCGCGATGGTAGCGAACGGTGTGCCGAGGCCGAGTAGCAATGTGATCAAGCCGAGGTGGCTGATCGTCGAAAACGCGAGTAGACCTTTCAGGTCGTATTGCATCAATGCCACGACTGCGCCATACAGCAATGTCAGCATGCCGATGCCGGTGACTGCGTTAAACCAGAAGTCGGTGCCCGACAGCGCAGGGTGTAAACGCGCGAGCAGAAAAATACCTGCCTTCACCATCGTCGCCGAATGCAAATAAGCCGATACCGGCGTCGGTGCGGCCATCGCGTTCGGCAGCCAGAAGTGCAACGGAAATTGCGCCGACTTGGTAAATGCGCCGAGCAGGATCAACGACAGCATCAGCGAATAATGCGGACTGTTGCGTACTGAGTCGCCGCTGAGCAGGATCGCATCGAGTTCGTAACTTTGCGCAACCTCTCCCAGCAATAACAAACCCGCTAACAGCGCGAGCCCACCGGCGGCGGTCGTGATCAACGCCATGCGTGCGCCGTGGCGTGCATCGGTGCGGTGTTGCCAATAGCCGACCAATAAAAATGAAGTGATGCTGGTCAGCTCCCAAAACACCAGCATGACCAGAATGTTGTTCGACAAAACAATGCCGAGCATTGAGCCCATGAACAACAATAATTGCGCATACAGTTTTCGTAGCGAGTCTTTTTCGGAAAGGTAGTAACGCGCATACACGATCACCAGCAGGCCGATCGCGAGAATTAATAGTGCGAATAAAAAAGACAGGCCGTCGAGCCGCAAACTAAATTCCAGATTAGCTTGCGGCAACCATCGATAACTTTCGTAGCTGACATTGCCGACGAACACATTGATGCGCTCGCGCATTAATAGTGCGATTGCCAATAACGGCACGCTCGCGGTCAGCAATACGCGCCGATCGCGGTCGGAGCCAAAAAATGCGGAGAGCGCAGCGCCGACGAAGGGCAGTAATAACACTCCCAGTAATAACAAGCGAAACTCCTGAATTAATTTTTATTGGTTGATCGGTGCGTCGGCGCTGCGTTGCGGTTAATTCAAGCCCGGGATTTGAAACTTCGGCAGCAGTTGAGTATTCGGCGGCATATCGACATCGGCGGGCTTCACGTTTTTGTCGATGGCAGTCAGTACCAGTTGTTGATCCTGGCGTAACAGACCGCCCATGCCGCGTTCCGGAATTTTACTCAATGCCGTTTGCAATTTCGCGGTTTGTTCCGCGCCAAGGCTTTGCGACAGTTTAAGCGCCAGCTTGCGCCAACCGTTGGTCAGTGCGAGCACATCGGGATTGTCGGTGAGTACGATTTCGTAACGCTGATCGCCGGCGATTAATTCGAATACCTTGCCTTTATATCCGGCGACCGTTTCGCTGCGGCCGGTATCGCGCAATTCGATCGGGCCAATATCTTTTTGTAATTCGGCTGAGCGCGTGCTTTTCAGCACAGCGGCGGCCTGGTCGGCATCGACACCGAGCCATTGGTCGCCTTGTCGTTGCAACAACCATGATTGCGAATTTTTCAGCACCAACTGATTTTGACCGGCAACGTTGACACGCATGTTCTGATCGTTGAGATAGTACAGGTCGAGCGTTTTATTTTTGTCGATTCGATAGCTGCCTTTTAATTCGGCGTGGGCGCCCATTGAGAGCGCGGCGATAAGACAACAAAAAAGAATGCGAACTTGCACGATAAATACCTCGTTTGTTTTTGAGTGGTGATCCGACGATGGATACACGGTTTCGACCATGCGCTGCTGTGGTTGTTCTTCGTTAAATCCGCTACCCTCGCGACTCTTCCTGTTTTTGAGAGGTCATCATGCGCAAATCTATCGCGTTCGCGATAACCATTACTGCTTTTGTTGCTGTCGCCGCCTGCCAACCGAAAGTCGGTAGCGACGCGTGGTGCGATGCGATGGAAGCGAAAGCAAAAGGCGACTGGACGATGAATGAAGCCGCCGATTTCGCGCGCCATTGCATCATTCGCAAATCCAGCGAGTAATTTTCAGGGTGTGTCAGGCAGCGGGCCAGCGAATGCTGAAACGCGCACCGCCCAGTTCGCTGCTGGTACCGATATCCAATTCCGCCGCGTAGCTGTCGAGAATATCCATCACGACCGCCAGTCCGATACCCTGGCCGGGCTGATAACTGTCCGCACGTTGTCCGCGCTGCAGAATATCGGCGCGTTTGTTTTCTGGAATGCCCGGGCCATCATCTTCGA
Source organism: uncultured Spongiibacteraceae bacterium (assembly GCA_965653955.1). Classification (GTDB taxonomy): domain Bacteria; phylum Pseudomonadota; class Gammaproteobacteria; order Pseudomonadales; family CAMLJR01; genus CAMLJR01. The sequence continues at coordinate 1,675 of CBFHCK010000076.1, read as the reverse complement.
TAACGATCAATAGCCAATGATCGTTACCGGTCGCACTGATCGCGATCGTGCCGCGACAGGCTTTGCAGGCGTTATCGAGCAAGTTGCCGAGTAACTCGAGCAGATCGGCATCGTCAGCGCGGCATTCGCAATCGTGCGGCACTTCAACGCGAAATCGCGGGTGCTTCTCGAAATACACTTTCCCGAACGTGCTGGTCAGTTTATCGACTAACGGACGCAGCAGTGTTTTTTGTTGCAATCGATGTGGGCCGCTGGCAACCGCGCGTTGCAGTTGATAGCCGATCAGTTGATCCATGCGCGCGATTTGTTCCTCGAACAATGTGCGATCGGGATTTTCCGCGATGACTTCCTGGCGCAATATCGCGAGCGGCGTTTTCAAGCTGTGTGCGAGATCGCCGAGCGTGTTGCGATAGCGCTCGCGCTGCAATTGTTCGCGATCGAGCAATTGATTCAGATTCGTTGCCAGCGGCTGCAATTCGCTCGGGTAATGATCGGGCAGGGCGGCGCGGCGGCCCTGTTCGAGATCGCTAACGTCATGCGTCAGCTTGCGTAACGGCGCCAGACCCCAACGCAGAATCATCGCCTGCGCCACGGTCAGCAATAACGCAGCACTGCCGAGTCCGAGCCATAGCTGACGCAAAAAGGCGCGCAGTTCGGTGCGCAGCGCGCTCTGTTCTTCCAGCACGGTGAACACCAGCGGCACATCTTCGCCGCGATCCGATTCCCAAACCGTCTGATATTGAAAGCGCAGATAGGCGTCGGGATTATCGATTACCTCGAAGCGATCGCTGCCGGCGAGCGGCGGGTCGTCGCTGGCGAGCAGCTGCGGTGTCAGATCGACGCCCTCGGCGGATAACGATTCCCACAAAACCTGGCCTTGCGGCAGTTGAATCGCCGCGTATAAACCCGAATTCAGTTGGCGTAATCGTGGATCACCGGTGTGTGCCGACACTTTGAGAATGCCCTGCTCGAATTCCACCGCGCCCACCAACGCGTAAAACTGCACCCGCAGGCGCTCATGCGCGGCGGCGAGCTGACTGGCTTCGAACGATTGCGCGAGAAACCAACCGATGCTTGCCAAATACAACGGCAGCACGACCAAGCTGGCGATGAGCAGCCGGCGCGCAATCGAATTGGGGGCAGGGAGTTGTTGTAAGCGCTGGCGCAATCGCGTCAGCGATGGCTTCGCGATCGACTCGATAAAATGATCGAGGCGCCCGCTAGGCATCCGTGCTGCTCGGCAGCTCGAAGCGATAGCCACGACCACGCACGGTGCTGATCGGGTTTAGAGCGTGTTCGGGATCGAGCTTTTTGCGCAACCGACCAATGAACACTTCGATGACGTTGCTGTCGCGATCGAAATCCTGATCGTACAGATGCTCGGTCAATTCCGTTTTCGAAACGACCTGTCCGTGGCGATGCACTAAATATAGAAGGGCCTTGTATTCGAACGCGGTCAGCTCGACCACGGCGCCACCTACGGTCACTTGCTGGCGGCCAGTATCGACTTCGACCGCGCCGAATTTCAGCAGCGGCGTCGCAAAGCCGCCGCTGCGGCGTAACAGTGCGTTAAGGCGCGCTACCACTTCCTCCAACTGGAACGGCTTCGCGACGTAATCGCACGGTCGGGTTCTCCGGTCACCGACATCAGTCCCGACATGCCTTGGATGATGAA
>CBFHCK010000075.1:0-9062 GCA_965653955.1 uncultured Spongiibacteraceae bacterium | reverse complement strand
ACTCCTTGCTGCAACAGCTATCGCGTTCGCTGCTTGAATCCGCCTCGGACCTGGTCGACATCAAAAACACGCTCGCCGAGAAATCGCGCGACATGGAAACGCTGCTCGTGCAGCAATCGCGGATCAACACCGAGTTGCAGGAAGGCCTGATGCGTTCGCGCATGGTGCCGTTCGCGCGCATGGTGCCGCGCCTGCGCCGCATCGTGCGGCAGGTGGCGGGCGAGCTCGATAAGCAGGTGGAGTTTTACGTCGACAACGCCGAAGGCGAACTCGACCGCACCGTGCTCGAGCGCGTCGTCGCGCCGCTCGAACATATGCTGCGCAACGCCATCGACCACGGTGTCGAAACACCGGCCGACCGCGAGGCCGCCGGCAAACCGCCGCAAGGCACGGTCGTACTGAGCCTCACCCGCGAAGGCGGCGAAGTCGTGCTGCGATTGACCGACGACGGCCGCGGTATCGATCTGAATGCGGTGCGCGAAAAAGCGATCGCCCGCGACATGATGGCGCCCAGCGCGCCACTCAGCGATCACGAAATCATGCAGTTCATCCTGCAGCCGGGCTTCAGTACCGCGAAGCATGTAACCCAGATTTCCGGCCGCGGCGTCGGCATGGACGTCGTCTACAGCGAAATTAAACAGCTCGGCGGTTCGCTCGAAATCGATTCGGTATGGGGCAAAGGTTCGCAGTTCACCATCCGGTTACCGTTCACGGTGTCGGTCAACCGTGCGCTGATGGTGAATGTCGGCGGCGATATTTATGCGATTCCGCTGAACTCGATCGAGGGCATCGTGCGGGTCAGCCCGTTCGAGCTCGAAGCGTATTACCAACCCGACGCGCCGTTGTTCGAATACGCCGGTCAGCCGTACCTGATGCGCTACATGGGCGCGCTGTTGCGTTCCGGCGATAAGCCCAATCTCGAAGGCGTGACAATGCCGCTGCCGGTGCTGCTGGTGCGCGGTTCCGATCACTCGGTCGCGGTACAGGTCGACAGCCTGATGGGCTCGCGCGAAATCGTCGTTAAGGCGCTCGGCCCGCAGTTCGGCCTGGTGCAGGGATTGTCGGGCGCGACCGTACTCGGCGACGGCTCGGTCGTCGTTATTCTCGATCTGATGGCGCTGATTCGTGCCGATGCGCTGTTGCTGCATCGCGATACGGCGCCAAGCCTCGAAGACAGCAGTAGCGAGCGCTCACGTCCGCTATTGGTGATGGTGGTCGACGACTCGGTCACGGTACGCAAAGTGACCTCGCGGTTCCTGGAGCGCCAGGGCATGGAAGTGATGCTGGCCAAAGACGGCGTCGATGCGATCAACCTGTTGCAGGAAGCGGAACAGCTGCCCGACGTGATGCTGCTCGACATCGAAATGCCGCGCATGGACGGCTTCGAAGTCGCTAGCCGCGTGCGTCATACCAGCCGGTTGCAGGACATTCCGATCATCATGATCACGTCGCGCACCGGCGAAAAACACCGCGAGCGCGCGTTCTCGCTCGGCGTTAACCGTTATCTCGGCAAGCCGTATCAGGAGATGGTGCTGCTCGAAACCATCCATGAGCTGATGGGAACGACGGTGCAACAGTGAGCGCCCACCCGCTTGGTGTAACGGATGGCTCCAAGCCCATTCCACAAATTGCCATTGTCGCCGGCTCCGATCTGAGCCGGCATATTCTGAAAAAACTGCTGCTGGAAGCGGGTTGCGACGCGCGCTGTGTCGAGCCGGCGCATTGGCGCGATTGCCAGCAAAGCGAGGACGAGCGCCCGGACGCATGGCTGTTCGATGCCAGCGACGCGCAGGTCGAGGATCTTCTCGCCGACATCATCGAACATTGCGACGCGCCGTTTTTAATCAGCGATGAAATTGCGCCGCAGCAACCGGCGGCGTTTGCCGAGTGGCGTCGACGCATGCTCGCCAAGCTCGAAGAACTCGCCGCGACAGCCAGTGGAGCGCGGGTAGAGCCGGTGAATCCGCCGCAAGCGGTATGGGTGCTGGCCGCATCGACCGGCGGGCCGGAAGCCGTCAGCGAATTTCTCGCTGCGCTGGCGCCGAATCTGCCGCTGGCGTTCGTGTACGCCCAACACATCGAACCGCGTTTCGACACTATTCTCGCTAATGCACTGGAACGGCATCGCCACTATCGCAGCGTGCTCAGTCGCGGCGACCAATCGCTGGAGCAGGGGCAGATTCTGGTGGTTCCGGCCGATCGGCAATTGCGGTTCCTGCCGTTCCACCGCGTGCTGGAAACGCGCAAACGTTGGGAGGGGCGTTATCAGCCGGCGATCGATCAGGTCGTAGGCAATATTGCGCGGCTGTATCCGCAGCGTGCGGGGGTGATCGTATTCAGCGGCACCTGCGACGACGGCGCTCTGGGGTGCCGCGTCATGCAGGCGTGCGGTGGTGAAATCTGGGTGCAAACGCCGGCATCGTGCGTCAGCCCGGATATGCCTAACGCCGCGCTCGCGACGGGTATCGTCAGCAAGCAGGGCACGCCCGCGCAACTGGCGCAGGCGTTGAGTAGCCGCTACAGTCAAAGCCACAACGGAGCGGCCACGCCTGGTGGCGCATCGATGAAGTCAGGGGAAACAACCAGTGAGTAGCATGTTGCAGACGCAGCCGACGGTAACGCAGATTTCGACGCTGCTGGTTCCGGTCAGCGGCAAACTGTTGGTACTGCCGAACGTGAATGTGGCCGAAATCATCCCGTTTACGCGGCCCGAACCGATTGAGGATGTGCCGACGTGGTACCTCGGCGGCTTTCAGTGGCGCAATACGCGCGTGCCGCTGGTGTCGTTCGAAGCGATCAACGACGAGCCATTTGCCGGCCGCAGCAGCAATCTGCGAATCGCAATTCTGAACAACGTGATCGGCGATCCGACGCTACCGTTCTGCGGCATCGTCACCGAAGGTCTGCCGCGTCTGATGCGTTTGTTACCCGAAGAAATTGCGGAAGATCCTGAGGCGATGATCGGCCCAGCCGAAGTCGCGCGCGTGCTGGTCAATGGCGAGCGCGCTGCGATTCCGAATGTTGCTTACATACAGCAACAGGTTTTGAAGGTGCTTTAATTTCGCTTCGGCGCTGCTTGCTGCAAGGCCGATGGTATTAACGTAAATCGCCCCACAAAAACTGCAACACACTCAATGCTGCCAGCGGCGCGGTTTCGGTGCGTAATACGCGCGGGCCGAGTCGCAGTGGTTGAAAACCGCGTTGTTCCGCGGCATTGATTTCCACTTCGCTTAAGCCACCTTCCGGTCCGATTAATAGCGCGACGCGTTTCGGCGCGGCGCTCTGCGCATCGAGTGCCGCCACGCTGCGGTGATGCAGCACGAATTTCGTATCGGCTTCGACGTTGTCTATCCAGGCAAATAATGGCTGTACATCGTTGATCGCGGGAATGCGATTGCGGGCGCTTTGCTCGCACGCGGAAATCGCCACCGCACGCCAGTGTGCGAGTTTTTTTTCTTCGCGTTCGCCATGCAATCGCACTTCGACACGCTCGCTTTGCAACGGTGTGATTTGCGAAACGCCCAGCTCGGTTGCTTTCTGAATCACCCAATCCATCCGTTCGCCTTTCGAAATGGCGATGCCGAGATGAATGTGCAACGGTGACTCGCGATCGAGGGTGATCGCGTCGCCGAGCTCAACGTGCACTGATTTTTTATCGACGCTCGCAATCGTCGCGGCATACTCATTGCCATCGCCGTTAAATAAAATCAGCGAGTCGCCGTTTTGCATACGCAACACACGCGAAATGTGATGTGCAGCGTCCGCATTGAGCTGCAGTGTTGTGTGAGCAGTGAGCGGTTGTGGCGTATAAATTCGAGGGCAGCGCATCGTTTTTCCGGCAATTGTTTTTTGGCTAATTAAATAAGCGGCTTTCGTCTTAGCGGAAGATCATAGTAGGCGGAAAGATGCCTGAGCACATCCGCTTTAAGAATTTTCAATCGATTGTTGCGAATTTGGTGTAAGCCCATGCTCTCCAGGCGCCGCAAAGTTTTGTTGGTATGCACGAGAGAAAGTCCTAATGCATCGGCGATGTGTTGTTGGCTGATGGGAAAACGCACACCTTCCAATGTATGTTCCTCGATGGCCATCGCACGTTTACTGATGTGCAACAATAACATGGCGATACGTTCGGACGCGGTTCTACGTCCTACGGATAATAAATTTTCATCGACAATCAATTCTTCACTGGCACTGAGCCATGTCAGATCGTATCCAAGTTTTGGAAATTGATGATAGAGAGACCAAAGTTTTTCGCGTTGGAAAATACAGACGCGCGCAGGCGTTAATGCTTCGACGCCATACGGCATTACCTCCGTTAGCTCGGCCTGTAGCCCGCTGAAATCGCCGGGTAATAAAAAGTTCAGAATTTGGCGGCGACCATCAGGTAGCGTGCGATAACGAAATGCCCAACCTTCCCGCAGGGTAAATAAATCGCCATCGCTCGAATGCTCGCGCAAAATTGTCGCGCCGGCAGCAACACTGCGTTCTTCCTTTTTGAAATCCTGAATAAATTCGATTTCTTCGGGTGTGTTATCCGCATGGTTACCCCGCAGCGGACACTGTGAACAATTGGTCAATTTTTTAAGATCTTTCAGCATATAGTTCAAAATTTGCCGTCCTCTATGTCTTTTTACATATCGCAATGGCATCAATGCGTAGTAGGGTGCCGCGCTTCATTGACGACGAATTGGGTCGTTGTTGAAGAGATGTGCGAGAATGGCTAGCAATTAAACAAGATTTTATCGCGCGAATCTCCACCCATTAACTCCTTCGCAATTTTTATTCCTGAACAAAGTTGGGATGCGGATTTGCAAAAATGGATGTGGCGATCATTTTCAAATCCATACGTGCGGTATTCTTATTCCATTCGCCCGCGTAATGTTCGCGATTGAAATATCGAGTCGACTTTTCGTGGCATGAACGATTTATGGAAAAAACGCATTTATGGAAAATCCAGTTCAGAACACTCATCCCACTCCGACACTCGATGATTGCGCGCTAGAACCGATCCATATTCCGGGTGCCATTCAAGGTCACGGTGCATTGCTGGTTTTGAAGAACGATCAGCTGGTGGCTTGGAGCGCTAATGCGCCAGCCTTTTTACCGGGCAATTATTTTTTAGATGCCTCTCTCGATGAGTTGGATCTGCCAGCCGCAGCAGTTGCGGATTTATCCGATTTGCTCACCGAAGCGCGACTCGTGCAGGGATTCAATGTCAGCGATGAAGTTCAGCTGAACGGAGGGCGATTCACACGTCTTGTGCATTGCTACAAGGGCTGTGATCTCATCGAATTCGAACGCCGTGTAGAAGGCAAAAAAATCTTCGATCTCAGCTCGCGCTTGCAGATGAAATTACGCAGCAATCCCGATGCGCTGCATATTCTTTCCGAGTGCACCGCGCAGCTACGTGCATGGACCGGATTCGATCGTGTCATGGCTTACATGTTTCAGCCGGATGGCAGTGGCGATGTTGTTGCCGAAGCGCGTGGCGAGGATATCGATTCGTTTCTCAATATGCGTTTTCCCGCGAGCGATATTCCTGCGCAGGCGCGCCGGTTATACACATTGAATACCTTGCGGCTGATTCCCGATGTCGATTACGCACCCATTGCGTTGCTCGCTCGCGAAGGTGCGCAGCCGGTAGATTTATCGTTCGCGGCATTGCGCAGCGTTTCGCCGATCCATATCGAATATCTGAAAAACATGGGCGTTTCGGCATCGATGAGTGTATCGATTGTCGTCAATGGCGAGCTGTGGGGATTGTTCGCCTGTCATCATCATTCGCCATTATTTGTGTCGGAAGATATTCGACAGGCCTGCGCCACGTTGGCGTTGTTCGTATCGTCGCGCATTCAGGCCATCGAGGCTGCGGCCGAGGCTAAGCGTCAGCAGGAATGCGCCGAAGCCATTACGCAAATCGCGGGTGCGCTGATCAGCACTGAAGATCCGCTCGCGGTACTGAGCGCGCACCGGCAATTGCTGCAACAGGTGTTGCGTGCCGATGCGCTGATTCTTACTTATCAGGGAAAAATTCTGGAATTCGGCGGCGTGCCTCGCGCAGTGTCCACCGCCATCTTGTCCCACCTCAGCGAATTGAATGCCGAGCTGCATGCTATCGATAACCTGGAGAGCTGGCCGGAGTCGATGCGCGCGTTGCTCGATCCGTGGGTGGGCGCGCTGAATATTGTTTTCGATCGTCCAGGAAAGGGAAGCATCGTCGTATTGCGGCGAGCACAGGTTTATACCGTGCGCTGGGGTGGTGAACCGGAAAAAATTTATAAAACCGGCCCCAATGGCGTGCGGTTGACTCCTCGCGGCAGTTTTAGCGAGTGGCGCGAAACGATACGCGGGCGCTCTCAGCCCTGGCGGCCCGTGACATTGCGTCTGGCGACGCAATTGCAACACGAGATCTCGCGCATTTGCATGTCGCGCTATGCCGAAATCGAAGAGGCGCGGCAACATTTATTGGCCATGCTCGGTCACGACCTGCGTGATCCGTTGCAGGCGATTCGCATGGCGGCCAATGTGCTCAAACTCGATGACACCAGTCGCGAATGGGGTACGCGCATCGATAATTCGAGCGGTCGTATGCAACGCTTGATTACGCAAATTCTCGATTTCAGTCGCGCGCAGGCAGGTCTGCCGTTGCTCGGTGCTATTTCCACATTCGATTTGAGCCAAGTGCTGCAAGAATTGGTCGATGAAGTTTGCGTTGCGCATCCTGGTGTTGAATATCGACTCAACCTAGAGCGTCCCGCGATGTGGGACGGCGATCCCGAGCGCATTGCGCAAGCATTGTCGAACCTGCTTAGTAATGCTCGTCATCATGGCGCGATCGGCAAGCAGATCGATGTGAGATTACATATGCAAAACGCGACAGCGATTATCGAAATCGCCAACACCGCGCCACCGATTCCCGCCGACATTGTCGATGAATTATTCGTGCCGTATAAATCGCCGCGCAATCAATTTGTTAATCGAAACGGTTTGGGCCTGGGTCTCTACATTGCCCACCAAATTGTTAAGGCGAGCGGTGGAAGTCTTGAATACACGTATTGTCAGGGCCAGGTAATTTTCACGATGCAGCTGCATGCGAAAGAAAAAGCCCATTAATTATTCATACGCTTATCTGTGAACATGCACTTATCTGATAATTGTTGTGCGAGTTTTTATGCGATTAAGTTCCCGCGCTAACGATTGGTTGGAGGTTTTGCGTGCGCGCACAGCCGCCTCGCACCGCGCTTTAGAAAATCATCCCATATTAAAACCGCTTGGAGCGAGCGATTGCTCATATCGGGATTACGTTATCGCGTTAAGAGCGTTGGCCGCACCGCAAGCTGCAATGGAAACCGTGCCATCGAAATATGGCGAAATTCATCGCGAGGCATTGGCCGGATACGAGACATTGCAGCGCATGCCGTGGCTTTCGAATGATTTGATTGCACTGAACGCGAAACCGTTCGAATCGATGAGCGTGTGGCCCGAGTGTTCGACGCCAGCCGGTTACATTGGCTTCTTGTATGTGCGCGAAGGCTCGCGATTCGGCGCACAAGTTATCGCACGTCGACTGGCTCAATCGTTGCCCGATGTCGCGTGCGGCTTCTTTTCGCTGACGAGTCCGCCGCAATGGCTCTTCTTCATCGAAAATGCCAGTCGTTACGCGCCCAATGTCGATGACGTGGCAGACGTTGCGATCAAGGTTTTCGACGCGCTGCGAATGCAGATGGATTACGTATTAATGCAAAAACCAGCGTGAAAGAATCAACCGCGTAGTTTCAGATTATTCCAAATCGTCCGCGTCGGCTCGACTTGATTCATCGTATAGAAATGCAGGCCCGGAGCGCCACCAGCAAGTAATTGCTCGCATAAATGCGTAACGATTTCAGTGCCGAATTCGGTTTGGCTCGCGACATCGTCTCCGTATTGTTCGAGACGCTTGCCGATCCAGCGCGGAATTTCGGCGCCGCAATTGCGCGAGAAGCGCGCGAGGTTGGCGTAATTCGTGATTGGCATGATGCCGGGATAAATCGGTTTATCGATACCCGCGCGCTGACATTGCTCGATGAAATAAAAATATGCATCGGCATTGTAAAAATATTGCGTGATCGCACTGTCGGCGCCGGCGTCGAGTTTTTGTTTTAGAAACGCGATGTCTTCGCCGTAGGTTTTTGCATCGGGATGAATTTCTGGATACGCCGCGACATCGATACAAAAATGATCGTCGAAATGTTTGCGGATGAATGCGACGAGTTCGCGCGCATAAATCAAACGTTGACCGCCCATGCCCGATGGAATATCGCCGCGCAACGCCACGATGCGATCGATTCCCGCCGCTTTATAGTCGTTCAACAATTGCAGAATGCTGTCTTCATCGTCGCCGCCAAACGATAAATGCGGCGCCACATTGATGCCGTCGGCGCGAATTCCGACGACAACATCTTTCGTGTTATCGCGCGTCGAACCGCCGGCGCCGTAAGTCACCGAAAAAAAATCGGGGCTCAAAGCATTCAGTGCCTTGCGCGTGACGATCAGGTTGTCGCGGCCCTGCGGTGTTTTCGGCGGATAAAATTCGAAGCTGAAGCGTTGGGTCATGGTGTGAGTCTTTGGCAGTGAGCGCTTAGGCTCCCCCTGCGAAGTAGGGGGAGTGCCCGAAGGGCGAGGGGGTCATCTTTAAAAACCCAACCCCTCCGTCGCTTCGCGACACCTCCCCTATGAAATAGGGGAGGCCACCGTGTCAGTACTTGTAACTATCCGGCTTGAACGGCCCATCGGTTTTCACGCCGATATATTTCGCCTGTTGCTCGGTCAGTTGGGTAATCACGCCGCCGAAACCGCGCACCATATGCGCCGCCACTTCTTCGTCGAGTTTTTTCGGCAGCACTTCAACAGTGATCGCTGCCGGTTTCAAATTACTTTCGAGATTGGCAAAACGGCGCTCGTACAAATAAATCTGTGCAAGCACCTGATTCGCGAACGAGCCGTCCATCACTCGCGATGGGTGGCCGGTTGCGTTGCCGAGATTCACCAAACGGCCTTCCGACAGCAGAATCAAATGATCCTTC
>CBFHCK010000074.1:0-9248 GCA_965653955.1 uncultured Spongiibacteraceae bacterium | reverse complement strand
CACGATTTCGTGTTTGCGTGGCGACAGGTGGTATTACCCGCGACTGCCAGCCGCTACGCATTTCTGATGTATCCGGTAAAAAACGCCGAGCGCATCAATCGTGGTGAATTACCGGTCGAGCAACTCGGCGTCAATGCGCCGGGCGATTATCGGCTCGATGTGAAATTCGAAAACCCCTGTCCGTATTTTTTAGGGCTGGCGGCTTTCGCCACCTATTTTCCTTTGCGCGAGGACTTTTATCGTGCTCGCGGTCAGCGTTATGCAGCCGATGCCGACGATCTGCTGTTCAATGGCCCGTTTACGCTGGCGCGGTGGGATCATGGCGCGCACATCACGCTGAAAAAAAATCCGCTGTACTGGAATCGCGAGAAAATTCGGCTGAACGAAATCGACATTCCATACATCACCGATAATTTACATGGTGCGTTCAATTTGTTTCAGGAAGGCAGTATCGCGCTATCGCAACTCGATGCCCCGACACTGCAACTGGCGGCTGAGCGCGGTGCACCGATGCAGCTGCTGACGACGGGATTATTGTTTTTTCTCGAATTTAATCTCCGCGAGGACCGCGTTACACGCAATGTGCATGTGCGACGCGCGCTGCAGGCAATTTTCGATTCCGAGCAGCTGGTCAATAAAATTGTCGGATTGCCTGGGAGCGTGCCTGCGGTTTCGTTGTTTCCGCTTAGCGTGAAAGGTTTGCAGGAGCGCTTTCGCGACGAATTTCCGCCCGTTATACCGCAGAAGAGTCTGATGGTTGCGCGCCGCGAAATGGCTATAGCGAAGCAGGAGCTCGGAGTGCAGCAGTGGCCAACGCTGGTATTGCTTACTAGCTCGACGCCTGTTCAAAAGAAAATTGCAGAATATCTACAACAGTTATTGCAGAACGCGCTCGGTATTCCGGTGCGCATTGATGTTCAGGTGTTTAAACAAACGATTCAAAAAATGAATGCCGGCAATTTCGATATTGTCATGGCCGGATGGTCTCCTGATTTCGATGATCCGATCACCTTCGGCGATTTACTGGCGAGCTGGAACGATAATAACCGCGGACGCTATATCAATGCAGAGTACGACGCGCTGGTGCGTGCCACGCAATCGAGCACCGATCAGCACGAACGTATGCAGCTGTTTGCGCGAATGCAGCAGATGGTTATCGATGATGTGCCGATTTTGCCACTGTTCGAAAGCACTGAAATCTATGCAATCGATCCGCGTTTGCGTGGCGTCGCGCGTTCAATGTTTGGCGGCGATCTCGATTTTCGGGCGGCCTTTGTAGAGCCTGTAAAACAAATGGAGCCGGTAAAAAAATAATGTGGCGATACATGACGAAGCGATTATTGTCCGCTGCCATCACGATCTGGTTCATCGCGACCGCGACGTTTTTCGCGATGCATTTCGTGCCGGGCGATCCGCTGAGTAGCGAGCGCGCGACGACACCGGAAATTCGCAAAAATCTAGCCGCGAAATATGGTCTCGATCGTCCATTGGCAACGCAATACGTGCTGTTTTTGCGCAATATGCTGCGCGGCGATTTCGGTATTTCATTCACGCAGCAAAATCGGCAGGTCAACGACATCATTCGCCAGCATTTTCCGGTATCCGCGTTGCTTGGCATTGTCGCGCTGATCATCGCGGTTGTCGGCGCGGTGGTATGGGGCGCGCTATCCGCGCATTTTCAGCAGCGCTGGCCGGATCATCTGATCATGCTGATGGTGATCCTGGCGGTATCGATGCCGAGCTTCGTTATAGCGGCGCTATTGCAATGGGGGTTGCTCGCGCTGGATCGCTCTTTTGGCGTATCGATATTGCCGGTGGCGGGGTGGGGCGGCTGGCAACATATTTTACTGCCGGCATGGGTGCTTGGATTGAGCACGATGGCGTATATGACACGGCTGCTGCGCGCGAATCTGCTCGAAGTAGCGCAAGCCGATTATCTGCGCACCGCGCGCGCGAAAGGGTTATCGCCGGCGCGCATTTTCTTTCGGCATCAATTGCGCAATGCCGTGCTGCCGGTAATTACCGTACTCGGTCCGGCGATCGCGACTGTCACCACGGGTGGCTTCGTTGTCGAGTTGATGTTCGCGATTCCAGGTCTCGGTCGTTATTTCGTTGAAGCGGTGCAGCAGCTCGATTACACCGTAATCATGGGCACCACCGTTTTTTACGGCGCGTTTCTCGTACTCATGGTGTTGGTCGTCGACATTCTTTATGGGTTCGTCGATCCGCGCATTCGCGTCGGAGGCTCATAACGATGAACGAAAATGCGCACTACGCGGATGAGTTATTCGAGCCAGCGCCAGCTCGCGTAGCGTTGGAAAGTGCCGCGCAACCGTCGTTCTCATTTTGGTCGAACGTGTGGCGGCGTTTGCGTCGCGATAATCGTGCACTCGCGTCATTGCTGGTCATTGCAGTGATGTTGTTGGCGGCGTTGTTCGGTCCGATGTTGTGGCCGGTTGATCCGGCGCAACAGATACTCGGCGTCGCTGCACAAGGACCGATGTCCGCTCAACGCGCGGTACTGGTACGCAGCGATAATTCGTCGCCGATTACAGTAGTAATTGATGCCGAATTATTGCCGGCCGCAGAGCTCGTTGCGCCGAAGCGATTGCAAATTCTCGAAGCCAACACAGAGCGCGTGCGCTTGCAATGGCAGTCGGTGCCCGGCGCGTATCGCTACGATATTTATCGCCATACCCGACCACCTGCCACGCGCGCCGATCTGGGTTTGCCGCTCGGTTTTACCACTCAGCCGGGTCAGGTCAGTTTCAACGATGGCCTGCAATTGCGACAGCGCAAATATTTTTACAGCGTGGTCGCCAGCGATGGCAGCGCGAGCAGCGATCGTTTCGCGACGATTGAAGTGACACCGCGAGCGGGTGTCAGCTGGCTCGAAGCACAATTGCAGCAGTTGATTCCACCCGATGCTGATCCCGCGCAAACATCGATCGACAGCGTGCTGCTGCCGGCGCATCCGCTCGGCACCGACCATCTCGGCCGCGATCTGCTCGCGCGTTTGCTGCAGGGTGCACGGGTGTCATTGCTGATCGCGGTGAGTGCCGCATTGCTATACGTCGCATTAGGCTTGATGTACGGCGCCGTCGCGGGATTTGCCGGCGGTGCCGTCGATCACTGGATGATGCGGTTTGCCGATTTCATTGTCGCGCTGCCGTTTTTATTGTTCATGATTCTGCTGCGCATCGCGTTCGGTATTGGACCCGGGGAGAGCGGTGTGTTGCCGCTCGTCATTGCGCTGGTGATTTTGAGCTGGCCGGCGTCGGCGCGGCTGGTGCGCGGTCAAGTGCTGCAATTGCGCGAAGAACCGTATATCGAAGCTGCGCGATTAGCGGGTGCGAGCAACGTTTACATCATCGCGCGGCATTTGTTGCCCAATATGCTTGGTGTGATTTTGGTGGCGCTGACGTTCGCGATTCCGAATGCGATTTTTATCGAAGCATTTTTATCGTTCATCGGTATGGGCGTTACGCCGCCGGCAACGTCGTGGGGTGCAATGAGCAACGATGGCGTGCCGCATTTGATGTCGCATCCCGCCGAATTATTGTTGCCGGCTGCTTGTATCAGCGTCACGGTGCTGGCGTTCAATTTATTCGGCGACGCATTGCGCGATGCGCTCGATATCAAGGATCTGCGATGAGCGAATTACTCGCGCTGAACGATCTTCACGTCGATATTCGCAGCGGCGCTGATGTCGTGCACGCGCTGCGTGGTGTCGATTTATCGCTGCGCGTGGGCGAAGCACTCGCTGTGGTTGGCGAATCGGGTTCCGGGAAGTCGATTACCGCGATGTCGATCGCCGGTCTGCTGCCGCAGGCGGGACGTATCACTCAGGGCGACGTGTATTTCCGTGGCGAACGTTTGAACGATAGTAGCCAGAAGCGCTGGCGCGAATTGCGCGGCGCGCAGATCGGCATGGTGTTTCAAAATCCGATGTCGTCGTTCAATCCATCGATGCGTATCGGTGATCAGATCGCGGAAGTATTAATCGCGCATCGCGGCATCGATTGGCGCAGTGCGCGTCAACAAGCGGTGCGTTTGCTCGATCGCATGCAAATTTCGCAATCGACCTCGCGCGCAAAGCAATATCCGTTCGAATTTTCCGGCGGCATGTTGCAGCGCGCGATGATTGCGATGGCAGTCGCATGCGAACCGGCGTTGCTCATTGCGGACGAGCCGACCACCGCGCTCGATGTCACGGTGCAGGTGGAAGTGCTGGCGCTGTTACGCGAATTGCGCAGTGAGTCCGATATGGCGTTGTTGTTGATTACGCATGACCTCGGCATCGTGAGCCAGCTAGCCGATCGCGTTGCGGTGATGTATGCGGGGCAGATCGTCGAGCAGGGTAGCCTTGATGCGATTTTCAATCGTGCAGCCCATCCGTACACGCGCGCGTTGCGCGCGGCGTTACCCGGGCCGCGCGGCGCGGCGCTGAAAGCGATAGCGGGCTCGCCGCCGGATTTAACAACGCCGCCTCCCGGCTGCGGTTTTTATCCGCGCTGCGGTGACGCGATGCGTATTTGCGCGGAACATGCGGTGCCCACTTTCATCGCTGAAGCGGGTGATGACTGCGCGCATCAAAGTCGCTGCTGGTTGCTGCATCAGCAAGCGGTGCGCAACGCGGGAGCGAGAGATGCGTGACGTGTTATTGCGAGCGGAAAACCTCGGCAAACAATTCACGTTGCCGGGGCGCGAGTCGTTCTGGGCAGTGCGCAATATCGATCTTTCTATTCATACGGGCGAAGTGCTCGGCATCGTCGGTGAAAGCGGCTCGGGCAAATCGACGCTCGGACGCTTGCTGCTGGGTTTACACGATAAGAGCGAGGGCGCTGTGTATTTTCGCGGCGAGCGCTTGCCGCAGCGTTATCGGCGCGCGGATTTCCAGCGCTACGCAGCGCATTTGCAGATGGTATTTCAGGACCCTTACGGCACGTTGAATCCGCGTTTGAGCATCGGCGAAAGTCTCGCGGAGCCCTTGCGGCTGAGTGCCTCGTCAATACTGAGCGAGCCGACGCAAATCGACGCGCGCGTGCGCAACGCACTCGAACGCGTCGGTCTGGCGGCGAATGCGGCGAATCGTTTTCCGCACGAATTTTCCGGCGGTCAACGCCAGCGTATCGGCATTGCCCGAGCGTTGATTGCCGAGCCCGAAGTCGTGATTTGCGATGAGCCGGTGTCGGCGCTGGATGTGTCGGTACAGGCGCAGATCGTCAATCTGTTAGCGCAGTTGCGCCGCGATATGAATCTGACAGTCGTGCTGATTTCGCACGATCTGGCCGTAGTGCGTCATTTGTGCGATCGAATTGCGGTAATGCAGGCGGGAAAAATTGTTGAGTTGAATGACACCGAGCCGTTATTCGTCGCGCCGCAGCATTCGTTCACGAAGAAATTACTGGCGGCGCGTTCGATTTAACGGAGAGCGCTCAGGCTCTCCAATGGATTCTCTCTATTTGCCTCCTTCGAGGCGGCTGCTATAGATCACCAGGCGCGGCTTTTTCTCATCGCTGTAATCGAGCAGGAATACGTTTTCGCCATCCTCGTCGGCAGCGAAATGCACCGGCCATTTATTGAAGCCGATAACTGCTTCGTATTCGCCGGGCTTAACGATGAAGGTGCCGCGGTATTGGTCGTTACCAATTGCGCGTAAGCCGACTTTGTCTTTGTTGGTGGCCGAAGCGCCCGGCTTTTTCAAATACAGCACGTAATTGGCGCCGCGGCCCGCACCGCCTTGTGCTCGTTGCGCCAACGTTTGCAGTTCGCCGAGCACCTGTTGCTGGCTGCTCAATTTGATGACGCCGCCGGTAGCGGCAGGCGCAGCTGGAGCCGTGGCCGGGGCGGGAGTCGCTGGCACTGCGGCTGCAACCGGCGCAGGTGCTGCGGTTTTTGCCGGTGCAACCGGAGCAGGCGTGGGAGCGGGCGCAGCTTTGGCCGGCGCGGCTTTGGCTTCAGCCGTTTCCTTCGCGGCAAGCGCGGCTTTCAGACGTTCGATTTCCTTCTGTGCCGATTCGGCTTCCTGCTTGGCACGCGCCAATTCCTGCTCGCGCTTGTCGGCAATTTTCTGTTGTTGATTATCGGCGGCCTCGGTGTTCTGACGCGCCAGATCCTTAATCTGCTGTTGCTTCGCCGCCACTTGCTGTTTGAGCCGGTTCACGTCTTCGGTCAACGCTTCGACATCGGCATGGGCCTTGTTGTAGCTGCGTTCGGCGAGTTTCAGTTTGAACTCGGCATTGCGTACTTTGCCTTCGTTATCGGTGCTCGGTTCCGCCTTGAGCTGGGCGCGGGCGTCATTGAGCGCACGTTGCGCACTGGCTACTTCAGCTTGTTCGGGAGAGGGGCGGCTGCGCAGCATATTCATCTGTTGCTGCTTGCCGGTAATTTGCTGATTGAGCGCGGTGATTTCTTTTTCGATGGCAGCCTGTTGACTGCGTGCATCCTGTGCATATCCGCTGCTACCGAGTGTTGCGGTCAAAAAAAACGCAACGCCGACTGCCTTCCAATTCCCCGATCCTTTCGAATTCTTGCGCGCTCTCCAATTCATAGTCACCGCTATCCTCGTTCGATACACATCCAGCGCATTTTTCGTACGCATTCAATACAAAAAGCAGCCATTGCCGCGAAAAACTCAGGAACTATGGCAGATAACCTCCTTTTGTCAAAAACGCCGCGCTGAACAGCGTTATTCAGCGATCAACGGCGCCCGCTGCGCGGATGACAAACAAGGCATGGGTCATTAGACTGGCCCGCAAATTCATAACTAGATGTAACGTCATGCCTTTATATCGCTCCCAAACACTTTCTCCGGACAAACTGCTCGTGATGGCGGCGAATCTGCTGCACAAATCGTTTCACGATGCTTCGCGCATGATGGCGAAGCGCCGTTTTCAATTGCTCGAAAGTGGCAAGGATGTTTTTCTGGTCAACGTGCGCATGGAAGATAACAGCGAATTACAGATCAACCTGCGGCTGGATCGTAGCGAGCTGCGCGGCAAACTGAATTTCAGTACGTTCCGCCAGTTGATCGCGCGTCTGTTGCATGGCTTTATGCAAAAGATGCAGGCAAAAGAATCGCTGAATCCGTTCACGGATGAAGACGGTAAACGCTGGAGCTATATGATTCCCGCGATAATGAAAACCGGGCAGCAATTCGACATGATGATTTTGGGCGCAGACGTCCGTGTGCCGGGCGTGTTGACATTTGAGTTGATGTTCATCGATCCGGAGCAGTTCAAGAGGGCCGACGCGTCTGCGTGATTGCACTACGCGCGAATTCGGCGCCGGCGCGATAATCCAGTAGTGTTCACCATGCCGATCGCAATAATTCAGGGAGAGCATTCATGATCGAGACTGTCATTGAAACGGCCCGCGCCCGTGCTGGTATCGGCTCCCATATCGATATCGATCGTTTTCGCAATTTGCTGGAACTGATCGACGATGCGGTGGCGAAATATCCCGATAAACCCGTGTTCAGCAGTCTCGGACATACGCTGACATTGCGTGAACTTGATCGGCTCTCGCGCAAATTCGCCGCGTTTCTACAACAACAGCCACAATTGCAGCCGGGCGATCGCATCGCGATTCAGTTGCCGAATCTGATTCAGTATCCCGTTGCGTTATTCGGTGCAATGCGCGCAGGCATGGTCGTCGTCAATACCAACCCGCTGTACACGACGAACGAACTCGAACATCAATTAAACGATGCCGGCGTGAAAGCGCTCATCATTCTCGCCAATTTTGGCAGCACCGCGCAGAAAGTGCTGCCAAACACCAGTGTGCGATTGGTTATCGTCACGCAACTGGCCGATTTGCATCCGCCACTGAAGCGCACGTTGATCAATTTTGTTGCACGTCGCATCAAGCACATGGTGCCGCCGTTTCATATCGATGGTGCGATCGAGTTCAACGCCGCGCTTGCGGCCGGCGATGTGGATGCGTTGCGCGCGGTAAATCCCGAGCCCGACGATATTGCCGTATTGCAATACACCGGCGGTACCACCGGCGTTGCGAAAGGCGCGATGTTGAGTCATCGCAATCTCGTTGCGAACACCGTGCAGGGCGCAGCCATGTTCGTGACTTATGGGTTGCGTCCGGGCAGCGAAACATTTATCGCGCCGTTGCCGCTGTACCACATTTATTCGTTTACCTTTTCGATGATCATGTTGAGCGGCGGCAATCATTGCGTGTTGATTCCCAATCCGCGCGATTTGAAAAGTCTTGTCGGCGCCATGCGTAAATATCCGTTCACCGGTTTTTGCGGATTGAATACGTTGTTCGTTGCGCTATGCCATAACGAGCAATTCAAGCAGCTCGATTTCAGCCGGATGAAGGCAACAATTTCCGGCGGCATGGCGCTAACGACCGGCGCTGCGCAGCAATGGCAAAGCATCACTGGCTCCACGATTTATGAAGGCTATGGTTTGACCGAGGCCTCGCCAGTGGTATCGATCAATCCGGGCACAAACAATCAGCCCGGCACGATCGGTCTGCCGTTGCCGTTGACCGAAATTAAAATCGTCGACGATGCGAATCACGAGTTGGCGACCAATCAGCCTGGCGAGCTTTGCGTGAAGGGTCCGCAGGTGATGCTCGGCTATTGGCAGCGCGCCGACGAAACGGCGCGCGTGCTCAGTGCGGATGGTTGGCTGCGTACCGGCGACGTGGCGCTTGTCCGCGAAGACGGATACATCAAGATCGTCGATCGATTGAAAGACATGATTGTCGTGTCGGGCTTCAAAGTGTTCCCGGGCGAGGTTGAGGATGTCGTCAGCCAGCATCCGGATGTACTTGAGTGCGCCGCGATCGGCGTTCCGGACGAGCATTCCGGCGAAGTGGTGAAAGTGTTTGTCGTGCCGCGTCGTGCCGGCGTGACCGAAGCCCAGATTCGCGAATTCTGTCACCAGCATCTAACCGGTTACAAAGTGCCGAAGCACGTCGAGTTTCGTAAAGAGCTGCCGAAATCGAATGTAGGCAAAGTGCTGCGTCGTCAGTTGCGCGATGAGACAAATCCGCCGCCTGCCTCCGCATAAATGGCCTGACGTATAATCGCGCGTCCCAGAATGTCCGGCGGTGCGCGGTTTGTCTTCTTCCAATACTCCTCCCTTCCATCGAAAACCCGCGCGCGCCAAACATAGGCCGGCGCTCGCTGAGTTGGCGCCGCCGCTGGCCTGGTCTGCACAGCTGGCGCCGACGACGAGCAGGTTCTTGGCTTCGCGCAGCACCTTCTCGGTGAGCTTCGT
>CBFHCK010000073.1:0-9255 GCA_965653955.1 uncultured Spongiibacteraceae bacterium | reverse complement strand
GAACAGCTTCCTCGTTGCCAATCATGCGGTCGTCAGTGAGCAGCAGGTTCATTGGATTGTCGAGCTATTGCAGGCCATGGTCGATGAGAACTGGTCGTCATTCGATGTCACCGAAACCGCCTGCGACGAATACAACAAAGGCATCGAAGAAAGTCTGCAACTCACCTGCTGGGTCAACAAAGGTTCCGCACACGGTTATTACCGTCATGCCAGCGGCAAAGTCGTGCTGGCTATTGGCCGTCACAACAATGAAATTTGGCACGATACGCGGCAGCCGAAGCTTGAGCACTTCAAACCCGTCCCAAACAAAAAGCCAGCGCGAGTCCCTTCGAATCCGCAGCAAAAGCTTTCGATTTAAAGAAGAGCGTCCGACCAAACGCATTTGAGGAGATAGGAAAATGACCAACGCATTGAGCCGTGATCGATTCAAACCGGTTGCGCCGCCGCGGCTGATCGAAAACGCCTATAGCGAAGATCAGCATCGCCGTTTGCTAAACGTAGTGCGCGACAACGGCCCATGGCCGTTAATTCTTGCGCACAATTTCAAAACACCGGAAGAGGTGCTGGCCACCGGCGGCTCGATGGATTTGCCGCCCGGTATCAAAGCCTCGTGGGATATGGTGCTGACGCCGGTTTTTCGCGGGCAATTGGCGCGTCAGGGTGTGTGTTTTTATCGCGACATCGAAGATTGTTACTACAACTCGCATTTTCTCGATCTGGTGCGCGGTTACTGGGGCGCGGAATACGCCGAACCGGAAACCTATCTGTTCAATATTCAAGGCCCGTGTCCGGTCGGTGGACCGCCGCATCTCGATGGCACCGTATTTCGCGGTATGACGATGGAAAACACACCGTTATGGCTGTTGATGTCGATGTCGAAATCCGGCTTGTTTCGTCAATGGCAGGCTAAAAAGGCGCAGGTCATCGCGTGGTATTACAAAGGCAAAATCGGTGGCGGTTTCAACTGCTGGCCCGATGGTCCGAGCGGCGCGCCGATGCAGATCAACGCGCCGATGTGGGGTCGTGCTGTCGTCGTCGAAAACGAAATGATGCTGCACCACGGTCAAGCCAACGGCCCCGTGTCGATGCGCAAGCCCGAGGGCCTCGACATCATTTCCAAATTCGGCGCCGATCCGGATACCGCAGACGGTTGGCGGATCACCAACGGCGATAAAGTGATTCAGCGTATTTCCGCGGACGAAACACGTTTCCTGATTCATTGGGGTGCGCGCCTGTTCATGGATTACAACGAACTGAAAGTGTCGCTCGATCATTCGGACGACATCACCGCGGAGACTGCGCTCAATATATTGATTGCAGATTTGCGCACACGTGGCGTCGCGTTCACCGAGCCCAGCGATCCAATGACGGATCAGCAATTTATTCGCGTGCTGGCGAAAACCTACGATCACGGTTTACCGGATGTCATTCCACCGGACGTCAACGACGAACAACTTGTCGCTTGATTTTTTCTTCTGAAAACAATTGTTGGAGTAAAGCTATGAATTCATCGTCAGAGCGGCGTTTGTTGAATCGCACCGCAGTGATCACCGGCGCGGGCGATGGCATCGGCCGTGCCATCGCGCGGCGTTATGCGCGCGAGGGCGCAAACATTGTTATCGCGGATTTCAATCCGGAAACCGGGCTGCAAGCGGCTGAGGAAATGATTTCGCAATTCGGTGTGCGGGCTGAATTTGTGCGTACCGATGTATGCCAGAAAGAGCACATCGAACGGATGATCGCAGTGGCAAATGAAAAATTCGGTGGCGTCGATATCCTTGTTAACAATGCGTGGGCGGGTGGCGAAATAACGCGCATCGAAAATAAATCCGATGAGGTCATGCAGCGCGCGTTGACGATGGCTTTGTCAGCCGGTGTATGGGCGATGAAAGCAGTATTTCCGTATATGCGAGAAAAACGATGCGGACGCATTATCAATATCTGCTCGCTGAATGGTGTCAACGCGCATATGGGAACGGCGGAATACAACGTCGGGAAGGAGGCATTGCGCGCATACAGCCGCAGCGCCGCTCGTGAGTGGGCGCAGTACCAGATTTGCGTCAATGTAATTTGTCCTGCAGCTGTAACCAGCAGCTTCAAGGAGTTTCAAAGAATGGCGCCGGATATGGCCGCGCAGGCAGCTTCGGCGAATCCGATGGGACGCATGGGCGATCCCGATGACGATATTGCGGGAGTCGCCTATTTTCTTGCCAGTGACGACACGCGTTACGTAACAGGAAATACGTTATTCGTCGATGGCGGTTCGCATATTAACGGTGTGGCGTGGGTGCCTGAATTTTCCGATTGAGTTGATTTCAGCGCACCCGAATTTTCGGGTTGGGCGCGCCGCGTCGCATCGTTTCGAGAAATTTATCGAGCGGCGCTGGCGCGGCAACTTCCGGCGTATCTTTCGGCAGATTTGCCCAGAACTCTTTCCACGAAGGCCATAGATCGTGCCATGAGCCGTCGTAGGGTTCGCGGCCGGGCCAGCGCATTTTTTTGTCGCCAATCGGCGGCTTATTTAAATCGGTCGCGTACCAGTAGCAGGGCAGGCGACGGCGGAAAAACCAGCGCCCATCGATGCGCTCGTACTCGTCCCAATACAGCATTTGCATGATGACCCACTCGGGTCCGGTTTCGTGTTCGTTTTTCGAATAGACGACGCCGATCGCATGATCCGCATCTTTGAATTCGATGATGTGCCCGCCGATGTGGTGCGACGTACCGGTGAATTGCAGCCGAAACGTATCGTCTGCCCACGCTTTCATGTGTTCCCGTCCGGTTTTTTCCTTACTGATACGAATATCCGGCGCGAATAAATTCACATGCGCATCGATGTCGCGCATATCGAGCGACAAAGCATATTTCGCCGGCAACATCCGAATTTCTTCAATTGACTCAAGGCGATCGATGCGCGCCAGTAAGTCTTTAATATCGGAGCCCGGCATATCGGTATTTTTTAAATTCATGATGTGATCTCGGTGAAAAGACGTATTACATGTCGGCAAGCGACGATGTCATAACCAATTCGCAGCTCTTGCCGCCGTCGGCAATCAATGTGGCGCCGGTAACGAACGATGCTTCGTCCGACGCGAGAAATAAAATGGTATTGGCAATTTCGATCGGTTGCGAAACGCGACCCATTGGAATTCCCTGCGCAATACCGGGCCGCGCAGCTTCGGGCACGGCATGGCGAAAACTTGGCGTATCGATCGCGCCGGGTGCGACCACATTAACCCGCACATTACTGCGAGCACCCTCGAGCGCAGCGACGCGCGTGAACTGAATCACGCCGGCTTTCGCAGCCGCATAACCGGCCGTACCCGGTGAGGCCAATACGCCGGAAACCGATGCGACATTCACGATCGATCCGGATTTTTGTTTGCACATAATCGGCATCGCCGCGCGCGTGCCGAAAAATGTGCCATCGAGCGTAGCGTGGAAATTCTGATGCCAGTCGTGGGTGGTGGTATCGGCAATCATGCCGCCGCGTACCGATACTGCGTTATTGACCAGAATATCGAGCCGGCCATATTTTTTTGCGGTGTCGTTGATGGCATGCGTGAATTGTTGTTCATCGCTCACGTCGATCGCGATTGCTTCAGCGCGACCGTTATTTGAATTGATCTCTGCTGCGATTTTTTCGAGCGGTTCCAGACGGCGTCCGCAAATAACAACGGTTGCACCTTCTTCAGCAAAAAGCCGTGCCGCCGCTTCGCCAACGCCGCTACCCGCGCCGGTGATGAGGGCAACCTTGCCGCTTAATCGATGACTCATGATGACCTCTCTATTTATGACTATTGGCAGATATTAAATTGCATCGGCGATTGTCGTCGGATTGTAACCCGTGTGTGTCGAAAACGCGTGTGTCGAAACGTGTGTGCTGGACAAAGTTCTCTCGATTAATTACAAAGCTGCCTGGCTGGAGCAAAACGATCGACTTCGCTGGGCAAGCAATGGTGAAGTGCTGAATTCAACGATGAGAACAATATGGCTTCACCGACAAAAATCGAACGTTTAACGCCGCGCAGCGCTGCGACTCGAGCCAAGCTGATTGCCGTGGCGGAACGGTTATTCGCGACGAAAGGCGTCGAGGCGGTTTCGTTGAACGAAATCAACCGTGTCGCGGGTCAACGCAACAGCAATGCCTGTCAGTATCATTTCGGCAATAAAGAAGGGCTGATACGCGCATTGCTCGATAAACACATGCTGGCGGTAATGGCTCGCCGTAACGAATTGCTCGATCGGCTTGATGCAAAAGCTGAAATCGATATTCGCGAAGCGGTGCAGGCCTTTTCGCGGCCGGTGGCGGAAAAACTCTACGACCCGGACGGCGGTAAGGAATATATTCGAATCAATGCACAGCTCATCGTGCCTGAAGCATTGCTGTTTCAGCGTCGCGCGGCGGGTTCGTTGCAACTGCAGGGCGCCGATCGTCTGTCGCGTGTGCTGCGCCGATCTATTGCGCATTTGCAATTGCCGGACATCATTGAATATCAGCGTTTTCTAATGGCCGCATTGTTGTTGTTTCATGGCTTGGCCGATCATTCGCAAATGCTCGACGAAACCCGGCAGGGTGATGCAACCATCGATACCGATTTATTCCTGAATATGCTTGAAGACGCAATGATCGATTTGCTGTCGCAGCCAGCATCGGCAGCCACATTGGCGCGCGCGCGGGAGCTAACCGAAACGCGCTGACTGTTGTCCAAAATCGACATTCGGTGATGGCAATTTACGCCTTGATCTCATGCAAACGCAGTATGGCTAAATACCGGGCCACATAGTTTAATGACCGCATTTTAAAGTCGTCCTAAATCGAGCGCAGCTGCTCTGCGCCGCGTCTATCCACACACTCCAGCACGAGACATAACAAATGCAGTGGGATCATTCGGTTGAAGTTTTAGTAGTCGGCTCCGGTAACGGCGGCATGACCGCATCGTTGGCGCTGTATGAAATGGGCGTCAAAAACGTACTTGTCATCGAAAAAGGCGCGAAGTTCGGCGGCACCAGTTCGTATTCCGGTGGTGGCATCTGGATTCCCTGTTCGCATTACGCGAAAGAAGCGGGCGCGCAGGATTCATTCGAAGAGGCGCGTTCCTATCTGCACAACACATTGCCAATGGATAAAACCGATCCGGCGATGATCGATCTGTATTTGAAAACCGCGCCGGAAATGCTGAAGTTTCTGCACGATCGCACGCAAGTGCGTTATGAATCGCTCGAACATTATCCCGATTATTTTTCCGATCGCCCCGGCAGTAAACCCGGCCATCGTTCGCTCGAACCCGAGCCGTTCATGATCGACGAATTGGGGGATGAAGCCGATACGCTGATGCTTGGCCATCCGATGATGCGACTGTTCGGAAAAATTACGATTTCGCAAAAAGAAGCGCGTTTGTTGATTGGCCAACTACCCGGATGGAAATCGCTTATCGCAAAAATGTTATTGGATTATGCGACCGATTTTCCATGGCGTTTCAAAAGCTCGATCGCTCGCCGCCTTGCCTGCGGTGCTGCCGGTGTCGCGCGTCTGCGCAAATCGATGATCGATCGCCAACTTCCGCTTTGGCTCAACACAAAGCTGATTGAGCTGATCGAAGAAAACGGCCGCGTGGTTGGCGCCGTCGTTGAGCGCAAGGGGCAGCGCATGAATATTCGCGCCGAAAAAGCCGTCATTCTTGCAGCCGGCGGCTTCGAGAAAAATCAGAGCGCGCGCGAAAAATATTTACCGCAGCCAACCGACGCACGCTGGAGTGCCGGTGTCGATACCAACGAAGGCGATGCGATCTGGGCCGCACAAAAAGTCGGCGCGGCCACGCGTCGAATGGATGGCGCGTGGTGGTGTACCACGTTTGTTATTCCGGGTGAGCCAGTGCCGTATCTGGCGATCATGGAAAAATCGTTGCCGGGTAATTGCGTGGTTAACGTCAATGGCCAACGCATCAGCAACGAATCGCAGAATTACATGACGTATATGACGGAAGCATTCGAACGTCATACGCCGCAATCGCCGTCATCGCCGGCCTATATGGTTTTCGACGCGCGTTATCGCCGTAATTATTTCGTCGGGCCGCTGATGAATTCGCAATTCCGCCCCGACTGGACGTTGCCGAGTTCGTACGAAGCATCGGGTTTTTATGCAAAGGCAAATACCGTTGCCGAGCTCGCGCGCAAAATTGGCGTCGACGCGGCCGGTTTGGAGCAGACCGTTGCGAATATGAACGAGTATGCGAAAACCGGTAAGGATCTCGAATTCGGTCGCGGCGATGCGCACTACGATCGCTACTATGGCGATCCACGCGTAACGCCGAATCCATGTCTCGCGCCAATTGCCGAAGCGCCGTTCTATGCCGTGCGCACCGATCTTGGCGATTTCGGCACCAACGGCGGTTTAGTCACCGATGAAAACGCGCAGGTACGCAATACCGAAGGTGCGCCGATTCCGGGTCTTTATGCGGTGGGCAATACTGCGGCCGGTTTGCTGGTGACGTATCCGGGGCCCGGCTCGACATTAGGCCCGGCGATGACGTTCGCTTATCTCGCTGCAAAGCACATCTCTGCCTGACTCTAACGTTTCCGCTATGGCGCATCGCAGCGATGCGCCTTTTTCATCTCGGCGCGCTTTCGTGCTGCGCACCACACATCACACATCACACCTTCGACGTTGCACATTGCGAGGGCGGGCGATAATAATCGCGCGCTCGCTTTGCATGGCTGCACTCTGAATGATTCGTAAACGTATCCCCGTCAATATCATCACCGGTTTTCTCGGCAGCGGTAAAACCACTGCCATTCTCGATTTGCTGACACGCAAACCCGCTCATGAAAAATGGGCGGTGCTGGTCAACGAATTCGGTGAAGTCGGCATCGACGGCGCGATTCTCGCGAATCGCGGCGCTGAAATTCGCGAAGTACCCGGCGGCTGTATTTGCTGCGTCGCGGGTCTGCCGATGCAAATCGCGTTGAATCGCCTCATCGCCACGGCAAAACCGGATCGCTTGTTAATCGAGCCAACCGGTCTGGGGCATCCCCGCCAGATCATCGATTCTTTACGCGGCGAGTATTACCGCGACGTTCTCGATGTGCGCGCAGTCATTACATTAATCGACCCGCGTAAATTGCAGCAGCCGCGTTATCGCGAACACACGATTTTTCAAGATCAATGGCAAATTGCGGATGTATTAATCGCGAATAAAACCGATTTATGCACGGCCGCCGATGAAAATTATTTTCGAGAATTCGTTGCTGCGTGCGAGCCGCCGAAACAGGCGACCGGTTGGGTGGAATATGGTCGGTTCGATCGAAGCTGGCTTGATCTTCCGCATGGTGCGCCCAAGCCTCCTGTGTTTTCGTTAAGCCGTCCGAGTATTCCCGGTACGGAAAATTTCGATGAATCGATACTGTCCACCGAATTAACGCCGGGCGAATTACTCGTGCGCCGCGAAAAGAGCAGCGATGGCTATTACAGCTGCGGCTGGTTGTTCGCCGATTCGATTGTTTTCGATTTCCAGCAATTATTCGTATGGGCTGCGGGATTGTCGGTGATGCGATTGAAGGGTGCGTTACGCACCGATCGCGGCAACTTCTTCTTGAACGCGGAGGATGGTGCGTTATCGATTAACGAAGCGGGCGCAGACGCTGAGAATATTTTGGAAATCATTCATGACAACACCATCGATGGTGACCAGATGGAACGAACACTGCTTGGGTTTCGTTGCGATCAATAAATTCAACGATGCAACTGCCGTGGACTTGTAATGATGCAAACCAATACGCATTCGCGTACGGAGCAGTGGATGGCTCGGCTACGTAAATTCACGCCGCTGATCGGTTTGATTCTCTTCGGCGTTGCCGCCTTCGTAGTCGATAGGCAGCTCGAGCAATACAGTTGGTCTGAAATTCGGCATGCCTTACTGATGCTGGCACCGTCCAAACTCGCGGTTGCATTTGCGTTCATGTTGCTGAGCTATGCCTCGCTCGGCGCGTACGATGTCCTCGGGTTGGAATATGCGGGGCAGCGTCTGCCTTATCGCAAAATCGCGCTGGCATCGTTTCTCAGTTACGCGCTGAGCAATAACGTCGGTTATGCGGTGTTGTCCGGTGGGTCGATACGGTTGCGGCTCTACAGCGGGTGGGGCGTACCTGCCACAGCGATTGCGCAGGTACTGTTGTTTTTAACGGCGACGTATTTTCTGTCGGTATTGCTGCTGCTGATCAGTTCGTTTCTTGCGATACCGCCCGAGGTCAGAGTGACCGCAAAATTACCCGCGAAAACAATTTATTTGATCATGGGAAGTGCGGCCTCGTTATTGGCACTTTGGTGGGCCGCACTGGTGTGGCGTCGCGATGCATTGCACATCAAGCACTTCACGCTGCCGATGCCAAAGCCCGGCCTGGCCTTACGTCAGTTGGTAGTGGGCGCGCTCAGTCTCGCATTGTCGGCCATGGTGCTGTATGCGCTGCTTGTGCATCGCACCGATATGTCGATCGCGGTATTTTTCACCTTGTTTTTACTCGCGCAATTGATCGGTGTGGTCAGTCAGGTGCCGGGTGGTATCGGCGTGTTCGAAGGCAGTTTTTTATTTTTATTCGAGGGACGCCTGCCTACCTCGCAGATCTTCGCGGCGTTGATTGCTTATCGATTGATCTATTTCGTGGCGCCGTTAATTATCGCGGCGGTCATTTTCCTTATTTACGAAATGCGCAAACGTTCAGTCTGGACTCACTAGCTCGCGCACCGCCCAACCCCTCCAGCCCGATTAGCCGGCATCACGGATGCAGCCGCTGTTATGCTGCCGGCATGACACCGCCGGCGGCGCTCGAATATCATCATGATTTTTTGCACGGACGACACCCATGAGAAAACCTTTCCTCGCTCTTTTGTTGCTGATTAATGCCTTTGCGGTGGCTGCCAATCCCGCCGCACTCGACAGTTGGAAACCCTGGTTGCGCGAGCAACATACGCAGATTGATTGTACGCGTTTGGCGACGTCGATCGAACAGCAGCGTTGCGTATGGCCCGGCAAACTCGAACTGGCGCTGAACGACAATGGCGGCAGTTTCGCGCAGACGTTTTTAGTGAGCGGCAAAAGCTGGGTTGCGTTACCGGGTGATCTCGCGCACTGGCCTCAGCGTGTCGAAGTGAATGGACGGATCGCCGCAGTTCTCGAGCGCGAACAACAACCGATGCTGTTGCTCGAGGCGGGTAATTACACCGTGCGTGGCGCTTTCAATTGGGATCAACCGCCGCAG
>CBFHCK010000072.1:0-9414 GCA_965653955.1 uncultured Spongiibacteraceae bacterium | reverse complement strand
TTCGATAATTTAACCGTCGTTAATTTATTGAAAGCCGAAACCGACGCACTGGCTACGCTCGCCGAGCGCACGCTGCAACTGCAATGCACATTGCAGGACGATCAGGTATGGCTCAGCGACGGTACGCAAACGATTGAGCTTCACCCCGAGTATTGGCAGCGTTTTACCTAAAATCCACGCCGTTTTATTTGAAGCAGGAGTTATCCATGACGTACACCACACTCGATTATCACGTCGATAAAGGCATTTTAACGTTGACGTTGAATCGCCCTGAGCAGATGAATGCGTTCACTGTCGAGATGTGCGAGGAACTGGTCGATGCGTTCAATCGCGCCAGCAACGATGATGCGGTGCGTGCGATCGTCGTTACCGGTTCAGGCAAAGCATTCTGTGCAGGCATGGATTTGTCGCGGCCCGGCAATGTATTCGGCCTCGACGAAACACAGCGCCCGACCTTGCAGGACATGCACGATCGACTCGACGATCCCGCGATATTCAACGGCGTGCGCGATACCGGCGGGCGCGTGACGTTGTCGATTTTCAATTGCAGCAAACCGACGATTGCCGCGATCAACGGTGCTGCCGTCGGCATCGGCGCGACCATGCCGTTGGCGATGGATTTTCGTATCGCCTCGGAAAAAGCCCGTATCGGTTTTGTATTCGGCAAACTCGGGATCGTGCCGGAAGCCTGCTCGACATGGTTTTTGCCGCGTATCGTCGGCATCACGCAAGCGCTCGAATGGATGTACAGCGCCGAAATTTTCGATGCGCAGGAAGCCCTGCGCGGCGGCTTGATAAAAGCGGTTTACGCACCCGATCAATTGCTCGAAGAAGCGTACAAGCTCGCGCACAAATTCACCGACAACCGCTCGCCGGTTGCAGTCGCGCTGGTGCGTCGCATGCTGTATCGCAATTCGGCCAAAACGCATCCGATAGAAGCGCACCGGCTCGAATCGCTGGCGATGTTTTACACCAGCATCGGCGATGGCAAGGAGGGCGTGAAAGCGTTTCTCGAAAAACGCTTGCCGGAATTCGAAGGCACGGTTTCGAAAGACATGCCTTCGTTCTATCCGTGGGAATAATGAATACGCCGGATCGCTTTGCTAGTCGCAAGTGTGGTTTTGCGTTAATCGGTAGTAAGGCGACACCGATTGACGTGCCTCGAGTTCTCAATTAGCTTAACGTCGTTTCATAAACGACGTTAAGCTATTCTAATAAGAGGGTTCGGTCATGGAATTCGATGTAGTCATCAAGAACGGCATGATTGTCGATGGCGCCCGCAATCCGCGTTATCGCAACGATATCGGCATCAAGGACGGCATGATCGTCCGTATTGGCAAAATCGAAAATCCGCGAGCGAAAAAGGTCATCGACGCCACGGGCCTGGTGGTGGCGCCGGGTTTTATTGATCTCCACACGCATTACGATGCGCAGGTCTTTTGGGATCCCTACCTGTCGACCTCGGGCTTTCACGGCGTCACGTCGGTGGTGATCGGCAATTGCGGCTTCGGTTTCGCGCCGATGGCGGAAGATTTACGCGAGCGGGCGATGAAATCGATGACCCGCGTCGAGGCCATTCCGATGGCGACAATGGAGGCTGCGCTGCCCTGGGATTGGGTGTCTTACCCCGAATACCTCGACAGCATCGAGCGTGCGCCGAAGTCGGTGAATGTGCTGCCGTATATGCCCGTCAATCCGATTCTGATCTGGGTACTGGGGCTGGCCGATGCGAAAGCAGGGCGCAAACCGACGGATGCCGAGCATGCACGGATGGCCAAGCTGCTCCACGAAGCGATGGAGGCCGGCGCATGCGGCTGGTCGGCGCAGTGTCGCGGTCAGTCGGGACGGCCGGATGTGGAAACGCAGGGCGGCGCGGCACAGAACGATTTTGACGGCACCCCAATGCCATCCGATGTCATGTGGCCGGAAACGCGCGCCGTACTAGCGAAAGTGCTCAGCGAGCGGGGCGAAGGTTTTATCGCGCTGTCGATGGGGTTGAGCAATCCACAGGAGTGGGAGGAGCTTGCCGATATCCGCGGCGCACCGCTGTTGTGGCAGGCATTGCCGCCAAGCGGCGATGAAATGGGAACGGCGATTCGCAATCATTTGCTCGGCTGGTTAAAAACATGTCATGACAAAGGCTTGCGAATCTATGCTCAAGGGATTACTCAAGATCCGCCGCTGGTATTTACGTTCGATTATTACGATTTGTGGGGGCCGGTCTGGGGCGGATACGTGGGCCCGAACCTCAGTGTCGAACAGAAGCTGACGAATCTGGCCGACCCGCAGGTGCGCGCGAAATTGGGCGAAGCGCCGCTGAAATACATGTTCATCTCCTCAATACCCGATACGCGCCTGCACAAGGTTTACAGCGATCAATACCGTCAATACGAAGGTCTGTTGATCGGCGAGGTCGCCGAGAAAACCGGCAAGCACGCAGTCGATATCGTGTGCGACATCGTGCTCGCCGACGAGTTGAAAACCATCTTCGAAACGCGTCAGTTCGATACCACGCTCGAAGGCATTAAGGCACTGATCGACAACCCGTACGTGATCCCGGGTTTATCCGATGGCGGCGCGCATCTGAAATACCTGACGGCCGGCAGCTACGGCACCGAGTACATCGCCAAATTTGTACGTGAGCATCAATTGACGACGCTGGAAGAAGCGCATTGGCGGCTCAGCGCATTGCCGGCGTTTTGCGCAGGTTTCCGCGATCGCGGCACGCTGCGCGAAGGTGCCGCGGCTGACATCATCGTGTACGACTACGAGAAGTTGACGTTCACATTCCCGGAATTTGTGCGCGATCTACCCGGTGGCGAGTACCGCGTCACCAACCGCGGCTCCGGTTATCGTTATGTGTTGGTGAATGGCGAGGTCACTATCGAGCACGATGCGCCGACCAATGTGCATTCGGGGGCGCTGCTGCGCAGCGGTCGCATTCGAACGCGTAAATCGACAAAAGCGGCTTGATTTCTATCAGAGGCAAAAAACCGCAGCAGAAATAAAAAAACCGCAGCAGAAATCCCACAGCACAGGCTGTGGGTTTTTATTGGGTGGTGGAAACCTGGTTACTTCTGAGCCGCGTAAAGCGATTCGGCCCGTAATTTCAAAGCGCTGGCCACGGCATCGAAAGCGCTTTTGATGCCATCGCCGAACTGCGCCACGATATGCGAACTCGATGGTCCGGTGAATGTGTCGCTGTGTTGATACGTGCAACGGGTCGCTGTAATCGCGTTGATGAAATGGTCGTGCGTTACCTTGTCGCCCGTTTCCGGCGAAGAAACCAGTTCCCACGCCAAATGATGTGGTCCTTCAATACGCGTGAAATATTCGGTCATCGTGCTGGCCGCATTCGGATCATCCATGACCACCTGCATCGTGATCGGCTTGCCGATTTCGAGTGTCGCTTCGACTTGCGGATTGAACGGATTCCATTCGCCGTATTTTTCGAAATCGACCAGTACATCCCACACAAACTGTGCTGGTGCATGGATGTCGACGGTGATCGAAGTAACTGCAGCGGTTTGAGTCATAAATTTCCTCGCAGGCCATATCTGATAGTGAGAAGCAGTGGTCGACGATAATGGTCTGCGAGGTTGTTTATTTCAAGATGGAACGGTGCTTATTTCAGACGAGAGGCCCAAATAGATCGCGCCGTTTTCAGGTTGTTACGATTTGGAGAAATTGGCTCCCGCGAATTCCCAGTTCACCAATACGGATAAAAAGGTATCGATGAATTTCGGCCGTTGATTGCGATGGTCGATGTAATACGCATGCTCCCAAACGTCGAGCGTTAACAGCGGCGTATCGCTGGTGGTCAGCGGTGTCTGCGCATTGCTGGTATTGACGATATCGACTGAGCCGTCCGCTTTTTTTACGAGCCATGTCCAGCCTGAGCCGAAATTACTCGCCGCGCTCGCAGCAAAAGCCGCCTTGAATTCGGCATAGCTCTTCCATTTCTTGTCGATCGCGTCCGAGAGTGCGCCTTTGGGTTCGCCGCCGCCATTGGGCTTCATGCATTGCCAGAAAAATGTGTGGTTCCACACTTGCGCGGCGTTATTAAAAATTCCGCCCGAGGATTTTTTGATGATTTCAACCAGCTCGGCGTTTACGAATTCGGTGACATTAATCAGGCTGTTCAAATTTGTTACGTACGCCTGATGGTGCTTCCCATAATGATACTCAAACGTTTCCGCGCTCATGTGGGGCTCAAGCGCATCCTGCGGATAAGGTAGCGGGGGGAGTGAGTGGGTCATTGCCTTCTCCTTAAATCATTTTGTCGATCGGATCGTTTCAATCCGCACTGCTGAAAATCATGCAGTCCCTTTGTGACTTTCTCGTTATCGAGTAGTTCGTTCTGTTTTTTTAATCCGCTCGCCCTTGTCGATTAAACGCTCCGCATCGGGAGCGCGACGTGGTTTTCAAGCGTGATATAGTCGCGCGCCCATTTTGTTGTGGCCCCTTTAATTTCTGTTTAATCGTTAACCAGGCGGTGTTAACCGTGGTGAAATTTCAAGCGACTCTTTGGCCTGCATTACTGCGTCTAATGCCGACGGGCACACCGATCAGCTGGCGCGAACGCGTTCGAATCTGTGTCGGCGCAATGCTCGGGATTGCGATATCGGCAACGCTCACCGCGAAGTGGTCGATGGCCATCGGCAGTGCGTCGCCCTGGTTGATAGCGCCGCTCGGCGCATCTGCGGTACTGCTGTTCGGCGTGCCCAGTAGTCCGCTGGCGCAACCATGGTCGTTGCTGGGCGGCAATATGATTTCCGCGGTGATCGGCGTCGCTTGCGCTCGCTGGATCGGTGAACCGATGATCGCGGCAACGCTGGCGGTCACTCTCGCTATCGCGGCAATGCTGTTATTGCGCTGTATGCATCCGCCATCGGGCGCGGTTGCGCTGACGGCCGTCCTTGGCGGCCCAGCCGTACACGCGGTGGGCTTCAATTTCATCTGGATGCCGGTCGCCATCAATTCGCTGCTGTTATTGCTGGTTGCACTGGGTTATCACGCGCTGACACGTCATCGCTATCCACATCTTGCGTCGCATGCCTCGGACAACGTCGACACAGCATCCCGCCCTCAATTGGGATTTACTGCCGCCGATTTGAATGCGGTATTAAAGGAGCAGAACGAGCTGTTCGATATTGATCCCGGCGATCTCGCCGCGCTATTGCGTCAAGCCGAATTGAAAGCGTATCGACGTCGCTTCGAAGAAATCACCTGCGCAGACATCATGTCGCCCGATCCGGTAACAGTAGAATTCGGGGCGTCGCTGGAAGAGGCGTGGACGCAGTTGCAGCGGTATCGCATCAAGGCGTTA
This sequence comes from uncultured Spongiibacteraceae bacterium, assembly GCA_965653955.1. Classification (GTDB taxonomy): domain Bacteria; phylum Pseudomonadota; class Gammaproteobacteria; order Pseudomonadales; family CAMLJR01; genus CAMLJR01. The sequence goes on along the minus strand of CBFHCK010000072.1, from coordinate 4,085 downwards.
CCGGTGATCGATCGTTCCCGTCGGGTCATTGGCATCGTCACGCTCGCGGATTTCATGAAGCACGCGCAGCTCCATACTCACGCGAAACTTGCCGAAAAGCTGCAACGCTTCGTCGCACGGATTACGACATTGCACGCGGATAAACCCGATGTCGTCGGGCAAATTATGACGACGGCCGTATGCACCGCGCGGGCCGATCAATCGATCGTCGAATTAGTACCTTCGTTCGCCGATTCGGGCCATCACCACATTCCTATCGTCGACCACGAACGGCGGCTGGTTGGCATCCTCACCCAATCGGATCTAATGGCAGCTCTTTATAAGCAGCGTCTGCGCGAGTCCTGGCAGGCGGTAAGTAGAGCTGCAACTTCGAAGTGAGTCATCTGCGCCGAAGAGTGATCCCAAGCCTCATCGGAAACAAAACTAAATTTATCGAAATACATCTGATTGACTGCTGAGAAAGGATTTTCAGTTAAAAGGTTTATGTATTTTTTTCAATATTCCGAAATATTTCTAATTTTTACATTTTGCTCTTTGCCTTCGCCGTCTTCGAATGGGTACAGTGGCTAATGAATTTCGCTTGATTCGCGGGTTTCTACGTCATCCCGCTTATCTGTCCCATAGTCCCCTATTGTGGCTGAGTTCTTGCACACGAGAAGGGCCGAAAATAATCATCAAAATTGTTTGCTTCGTTGATAAGAAAGGAACTCCTCACACACAGTTCATTCTGAATTTATCGACATCGGGTCAACTATGAGAGGTACCCCGTCATGCAGCCAAACGATGAAGATACAAAACAGGTTCGCGATGAGTCTGACACTACCGCGAAAATCACGAAGAGCGCTTCGGAAGCAAAAAATACTTCTGAGCCGCAAGAGGTTTTGAATCACAAACGGCATCGCAATAATGACACGACGCCGCCGCCCGAACTGGGCCAGAACTTGAACGCCTGATGCTTACAGATATTCCTGACACTCACTCATTTATCGATACTTCGATGGAAGGAGCCGAAATGCCTCATGTGCTTATTGTCGACGACGATCACGACACTGCGAATGCCTTAGCCGAATTGGTGCGAATGGAAGGATTGACCGTCGATAACGCGAGCAGTCTTCAACAGGCACGGATCAGTATGGGGCGTCGTCGTCCCGATCTGGTTTTGCTTGACCTAACGCTGCCAGACGGCGAAGGCATGGAGTTATTTGACGACATCGAATCACCGCAGAATACGCAGATTGTTTTAATTACCGGCAACGCCAGTATTGAAACGTCGATTCAAGCGCTCCGGCTTGGTGCGGCGGATTATCTGATCAAACCGATTAACTTCAAGCAGATCAAAAATATTCTGAGCCGGGTGGCAAGACCGGCGGATTTGCGCAATGAGATTCATGTGCTGCGCGATGAGTTGCGACGTCTGGGACGTTTTGGCCATTTGCTTGGCCGTTCGAAAGCGATGCAAGCGGTCTACGATCAAATCAGTCGCGTCGCGCCCACACCTGCAACCGTGCTGATCACCGGCGAAAGCGGTACCGGTAAAGAGCTGGTTGCGCAAACTCTGCACGACCTGAGCAATCGTCATAAATTTCCGTTTCTTGCGGTGAATTGTGGCGCTATTTCTCCGCAGCTGATCGAAAGCGAAATGTTCGGCCACGAGAAAGGCAGCTTCACCGGCGCAACTCGCGAGCATAAAGGGCACTTCGAGCGCGCGAGCGGCGGCACGTTGTTCCTTGATGAAATCACCGAAATGCCGATCGAGCTTCAGGTGAAATTATTGCGTGTGCTGGAAACCGGACGTTTTATGCGGGTCGGATCGGATCGCGAAGTAGAAACTGATGTTCGCGTTATCGCAGCGACCAACCGCTTGCCGGATGAAGCGGTGTCGCAAGGTAAATTGCGCGAAGATTTACTGTATCGGTTGCAAGTATTTCCGCTGCAATTGCCGCCGCTGCGTAATCGTGGTGAAGATGTGCAGCAGCTCGCGGAGCAGTTTCTCGCTGATCTGAATGAGGCGAATAATCAACGCAAGATAATGACTCCGGCTACGCTCGAAAAATTGGTTCAATACAATTGGCCGGGCAATGTCCGCGAATTGAAGAATGTCGTGCATCGCGCCTTCATTATGGCTAACGATGTGATCGATCCCGCCTGTTTGCCGCAGGAATTTGGCTCGGCAGCAGAGCCGAAGGGCCCGTTTTTCAATGTACGCGTGGGTTGCTCGATCGCAGCGGTCGAGAAGCGTCTTATTTTGGCAACACTTTCCGAATACGGCGGTAACAAGGAAAAGGTTGCAGAAATTCTCGGCATTAGTTTGAAAACACTCTATAACAGACTGCACGAGTATGAGGATGCAGATTCTGTCGAAGAGACCGTGCAGTAGTATTTTTCTTTAGTGCCTTCGTTGTCATCGAGCCATTTTTCGATACAGCGAAGGCGCACCATCTCCATATAAATTGCTTCCAAATATTTTTTCCATGGCATGCTGATTGCTCTTTAAATCCGTAAGTATTTCCATTCATTGGGAATGAGGTAAAACGGATTTATCGTGTGCACGCGTCGATAAATAAGAAACCGGAATTGTCGATAGTCACAACCGTTATCAGATCGTTCCGATTGCTTCGAATTTACCTTACTCCCGCTCATTAATCTTTTTAATCGCCGTAATTATTGTGGCAGGGAGTTAAAAAATGGCTTCAGCAAATGTGGGTCGTTTCGTAAGTCGTTTAACCCGCGATACGCTGGCTTTAATAATGGCCGGTGGGCGCGGGTCGAGATTACAACAGCTGACGTTGTATCGCGCAAAACCCGCTGTGCATTTCGGCGGAAAATATCGAATTATCGATTTCACCTTATCCAACTGCATTAACAGCGGCATACGCCGCGTTGGTGTGCTCACTCAATATAAAAGTCATTCGCTATTACAACATTTGCAGGCGGGGTGGAGCTTTTTGCGGAGCCAGCCCGGTGAATTTATCGAGCTACTGCCAGCCGATCAGACTGACGAAAACAGTTTGTGGTATTCCGGTACCGCAGACGCCGTCTATCAAAATATGGAATGTATTCGCGCGCATCAGCCCGAGCATGTATTAATTTTGGCTGGCGACCATATTTATAAAATGGACTACGGACCGATGCTGGCGCATCACGTTGCAAATAAAGCGCAGGTGACAATTGGCTGCATCGAAGTGCCACTGGAGGAAGCCGATCAGTTTGGTGTGATTGAAATGGATAGCACCACCCGTATCAGCGGATTTATCGAAAAATCGAAAAATCCGCCGGCGATGCCGGGTAAACCGGATCGCGCATTGGCGAGCATGGGGATTTATGTATTCGATGCGCGCTTTTTATTGCAGATACTCAATCAAGACGCCGGGGTAACCAAATCGTCGCACGATTTTGGCAAGGATGTGATTCCCGATGCGATCAAGGCGGGGCGCGTCTATGCATATCCGTTTATGGACATGTATAACAGCGAGAAGATGGGCTACTGGCGGGACGTCGGTACTGTCGATGCTTATTGGCGCGCGAATATGGAATTAACCGATGTGACGCCGGAACTAAATTTGTACGACGAGCATTGGCCAATATGGACTCGTCAGGAACAGGTGCCGCCGGCAAAATTCGTGTTCGATAATGTTCGCAGTCGGGGTACCGCTATCGATTCGTTAGTGAGCGGTGGTTGCATCGTATCGGGGGCGACGGTGCATCGCTCAGTATTGTTTGTTCAGGCTCGAGTCGAAATGGGCAGTACCGTCGAGGACAGTTTAATCCTGCCCAATGCAACCATTGGAAGACGTTGCACCATTCGTCGAGCGATTATCGATGCCGGTTGCCAAATTCCGGACGACATGAGCATTGGTTGCGACGCCGAAAGCGATGCGCGCTATTTTCATCGATCGCCGGGTGGGGTAGTGCTGGTAACGCGCGATATGCTCGAGGGATATTTGCGCGCAAAAAGCGAAGAAGAATATACATCAGCGAAGAAATTGGTCGGCTAAACATAGACAAAAAAATCCCCTCATCAGAGGGGATTCTTTTTTTTCGACAGTTGTTACAAGTGAATTTCGAACAGTTTGTTTTAAGCGATT
>CBFHCK010000071.1:0-9438 GCA_965653955.1 uncultured Spongiibacteraceae bacterium | reverse complement strand
AGGCTGTGGCTTAGCTTCCGCAGGCTTAACGACTGCGTTTTTCTCAACCGGTTTTTCAGCCACCGGCTTGGCACTGGCTTTGTTAAGGACAGGCTCTTTCTTCAGCGGCGCGGGCTGAGCGGCTGGTATGGAGTCCGCAGGTTTTGCGGCCGCCGGCTTTTTGGATGCAACCTTCGCAGCGCTAGACTCCGTGGCTTTTGCTACCACTGGTTTCTTTGCTACCGCTGGTTTCGATGCTGGCGCTTTTTGTGGAGCCTGCTTCGCAACCGGCGCCGCCTTTACTGCTGGCTTGGCGGCGACTTTTTTCGGCGCAGCCTGTTTAGAGACGACTTTCGCTGGCGCTGATTTTTTTGTGCTGCCCGCCGCTTTCGCAACGACTGCCTTTTTAGGTGCGGCAGCCTTCTTGTTTACCGGTTTTGTAGTGGCTTTAGTCTTGGCCGACGCTTTTGCTTTGGGTGCCGATTTAGCCTTCTTCGCGGCCTTTGCAGCCTCTGCGGCTTCCTTGATTCGCGCCTGTTGTAACTGCTTCTGGAGTGCGGCTAACTGTTTTTCCAACTGGGCGATGGGGTTACCAACCTTCTTCGGGGGGGATTTTTTTTTGCTCGCCATGTCCGTTATTCCTGAGCCTGATGAAAATTAAACCAATCTGATTATACAAACTTGTTTCTGGTTATCCAGTTGGCTCAGAAAAAAACCACATAGATGACCATCAAATAGCAGCGATTCCTCATCCTTCTATACAAAATGCACCTGAAAATCGCCCGTCGTGACCAACTTGGCGATGCGCCAATGCCGCGCTATCCAAGCCGGCGCGGCGGAGAGTACACTGTCGCCCGCATTGCGCTGGTCTGGCTTTTGTAGACTCGAACTAAGCGCGTTAACGCAACTCCAAGCTCCCTCCGTATCGGCACAACCATAAGGAATGCATATGCGTATCAAGTTACTCCTCTGCGCCGCAGCAGTGACCGCCGTCATCGGCTGCCAGCCGAAGGAAGAAAAGAAGGAAGTAAAACTGGAAACCGACGAACAGAAAGTGTCGTACGGCATCGGCCTGATGGAAGGCAAGCGCTTTAAGCAGGATTTCACCGTTGACGTCGACGCATTCAGCGCCGGCATGCGCGCAGCCGTTACCGAAGGCGCGACACCGCTGATGACTGAAGATGAAATCAAAACGACGATCCAGGCATTCGGCCAAAAGTTGATGGCGAAACGAGAAGAAGATCAGAAAGCGCTTGGCGAAAAGAACAAAACCGCCTCTGAAGCTTACATGACGGAAAACGCCAAAAAAGAAGGCATAAAAACCACCGCCAGCGGCTTGCAATATAAAGTCGTTACCGAAGGCAAAGGCGCCAAGCCGAAAGCCGACGACGTTGTTGAAGTTAATTACAAAGGCACGTTGATCGACGGGACCGAGTTCGACAGCTCTTACAAACGCGGTCAGCCTGTCACATTCCCGGTCAATGGCGTGATCCCCGGCTGGACCGAGGCTCTGCAATTGATGCCGGTCGGCTCCAAGTACGAGTTGTACATTCCGTCCGACCTCGCTTACGGCCCGGGCGGCACCGGTGGTGTAATCGGCCCGAATCAGGCGCTGGTGTTCGAAGTGGAATTGCTCGACATCAAGAAGCCGGAAACCAAGTAAACACGTACAAGTCACCCATAAAAAAGCCCGCCATTGGCGGGCTTTTTTATTTCCATCTATCGACCTAGTTGCCGTTTGGGCACTAGATCTTTGCCTGGAAGTCGCTCAGGCAACCTGATCGCGATGACACAAATGCGTGGCGCTGATCAGCTTGTCCTCATGATCGAAGCGCTCTTCCAGCACCTCACCCAAGAGCGACAGATCTTTGGCCAGCCGCGCACTTTCGGTAGCTTCGGCTTCGACATATTTGTCATTGAAATCGAGCGCCTTTGCGGTTGTCGCATTGAGCAGCGGAATCAACGCTTTCGCTGCATCGACACCGCCGTCTTGAAACTCTTCGGCTTCGCGCACAAGTTCGTAATAAATTTCGAAGTGTCCCGCCGACACGTAATCCAGCAGCAATTGACAGAATTTTTGCAGACGATTTCGAGTAGTCGCTGTGGCCGATTTGGTAAGCCCGTGCACACCGCTTAAAGCACAAAATTGCACGATGACTTTCTGGCGTTCCGCGAGCCAGCGATCGACCAATTTATCGACCCCGCTCCATCGCTCTTTGATATCGCAATTTTCCAACATGGTCTCGCCCCCAGGGGTAGTGCCAATGATTACGAGTTTCAACCGATTGAGACCAGAGGTCGCTGAACAGTTGTCGGTAGCATACTACCGGGCGGATGAAACTCGCACGCTTTCTTACCGCGCTGTCTCGTTGCTTTTTCCAGCGCGCGCTGAAGCTATGGTTGTTATAAATTAAATCAGTAGCGCAAAGCAATATATGCAAGTATTAGTTTAAGAGCAATACGTAACAATAAGAGTTTATTGGAATTATTGGAGCCAATGAACGATTAACGGGATCGCTATTGCACTCACCACGCCGGCAAGACACAAACTAAGACTGGCAAACGCGCCAGTAACCGCGTTCAACTCGAAAGCGCGCGAGGCGCCCATACCGTGTGCGGCGATGCCGAGCGCCATGCCGCGCGCGCGTGCATCGCGAATATTGAACAGGCGAAAACATATCGGAGCGGAAACGATGCCGATCACCGCCGCACTTAGCACAGCACCGTTCGTCAATTCAGTAATTCCACCCAACTCCCTCGTAATTCCCAGCGCAATGGGAGTGGTCACCGATTTCGATGCGAGCGAGCGCAATACTTCGTCTCCGCAATCGAGCAGCCAAGCCAGCGCGACTGTCGACAACGAGCCTACGGCTGCGCCAAGCACGACGGTGACGAGGATCGGCAAAGCCAATTCGCGAATCAGCGTCAAATGGGTGTACAGCGGCACTGCCAGCGCGACCGTGGCGGTACCCATCAGCAGGTAGAAGAGCTGCATGCACGATGAATAATCGCGATAGGTGACGCCGAACAACAGCAGCACTGCGGCAATAAGGATTGCGCCGATCAGCGATGGATGCACCAGCGCATGCGCGCCGGATCGACGATAGGCCCAATTGCCCAATGAGAATGCACCGAGCGTGAGCGCTAACATCGGCAGCGGCGTGGTCAGCCACTCGCGATAAAGATCGGCATCAAGCGAAATCATGACAGCGGATCCTTGCCCGCCAGACGAATCAACGCCGTCATTAAAAGACCGCTGAACAGCAGTGTTAGAACAGTGCCGACGATGACCGCGAACGCCACTTCGTAGCCTTTGCCGTGCAACTGATCGGCGACGAAGAATATCCCCACTGAGGGCGGCGTCAGCAGCAGTGGTAGCGCTGCAATCAACTTACCGCTTATGTCACCGATAACCTGCGGAATTCCGCGGCGCACCAACAACACCACAAATAGCATCAGTAAACCGATAACCGGGCCTGGCAGCATGGTGGCGGTAGCAACTTTGATTAATTCGCCCAGCGCCTGAAAAGCCAGCAGAACAAACAAACCGAAGATCATCGCTTATCGCCGCGCCTCACCAATACGCAACCCGCAGCAGCCAATATCGCAAACCACAACAACGACCATTCGGCCATGCTCATACCGAGCAGACGCCAATCGACAATCGCGCAGTTACCGTCGCCTTTGAATAATTTGATTAATACCTCACCGAATGGCAGCGTCTGCATCATGTAATCGAGACTCGGACCGCACGCAGGCACTTGATCAGGTGGCAAATGCTGTAACCACACCTGTCGCCCCGCCACTGCAATCCCACCGATCGCCGCCAGCGTCACTAACAATCCATAAATGCGCAGCTTGCGACCGTGTACAGCGGCAATCACCGCAAAGAAAGCGACCAGCGCGTAAAAGAAACGCTGAGTCATGCACAGCGGACACGGCTCAAGGCCACCGACGTACTGTGTGTACAACGCGACGCCGAACAACACGCCGACAATCGCCGCAATGGCTAAAAAGCCATAGCGGGGATGCAGTTGAGAAAACATAACAAGCTCCTTCCGAACAAGTCCGCTACGTTAGGCGATGCCATCTTCCAACTCAACGCCGAGCGCTGTCGAACGCCCAACAATTCGAATTTATCTGCGCAGCACAGTTCGCGATGTCGCGGACGCATCGACTACACAGACGGTAATGCTGCTCTATACTTCGCCGGCACTCGTTAACCGGAAGCCCGTCATGCGACGCCCCTTTGCTCTTGCCGCCATTGTCTTGCTATCGCTGTGCGCTGTATTCGCCAATGCCAGCGCTAAGAAAGAGGAACCCGCAGGCGGCGGCACCGCGAACGAATATCTCGATGTACGGCCAGCCATCATCACCAATTTCGGCGGGCCCGGACCCATTCATTTTCTCAAAGCGGATATTTCGCTGCGTCTGGCGAAGAATCCCCCAGAGGCACAAGCCAAGGTCGCCCATCACCTGCCGCAAATTCGCCATCACTTGATCATGCTGTTCAGTCGCCAGACCACTGACAGCGTGATGACGATGGAAAGCAAAGAACAATTGCGGCAGCAGGCATTAGGGGCGATTCAGAAAGTGATTAAGGATGAGGAAGGCACTCAATTGGTCGAGGATGTGCTGTTCACCAATTTCATTGTTCAGAACTGAACGTCCGGCACTGCTCGATCAAATCGGGATAGAGCGATAGAAACGCGCGCTCGGCCTGCGGCAAATATTGTCGTAATTCGTTATCAACGCGCGTCAGCGGATTCGATCGGCTGATGCGCTCACCGATTCGCCGCAGCGAGCCAGTGACCGTTTCCCAATCGTCGTAAATACACAACACATCGTAATGAACGATCCGCTGCGCCATTTTCGCCGCCGCGATCGGCATCTGCCGTTCGTGCTGTTTCAATAACACATACACGCGCTGCGCGAATTTCGGCAACGTCAGCGGATGAAATCGATTCCAATGCAAACTCAATAAATGATCGCAGCAGACGTCGAGCACGATACCGGCGTAACGGCGATATTCGCCCGGTAGTTCACGCGCGAACTGAGCACGCGCAGGATGATTATCGCTGTACGCATCGATCTTCCGATGCAGGCGCATGCCCTGTTCTAAAGCAGCCGGCCATTCGCCGCGCAACGGACCTTTCACAAATTCGCCGAGCAGTGCGCCAACGATCCAATCATCGTTGTCGCCGGCCAGGTGAAAATGCGCTAGATAATTCACAAATTGCGATACTGCTGAAAATAGCGCTGCAAATATTCGTCGAAGGGCAATTGGTCGTTGGTTTCGATGGCGATCTGATCGTGCAGCGAGCGCTCCGCAAGCTCGATAAATTCGACCAGCTGCGGCGGCGATAACGGGCGACTGCGAAAATGCAGTGCGTGCTGTTCGGATTGTTGCCGTGCGTATTCTGCATAACTCATGCGCCGCTCGCGCAATGCACTCAACACCTGGGCCGATGGCGTCAGCGTGGCATCGGCAACTTTGCTGCGCTGCTGCGCAAGGCTTTCGCTATACAACGCGTTTTCGTGTGCGCGATCGAGCATCTCAACATACGGCTCGATGGCATCGAGCAACTCGTCAGCCCATTGCTGTAGCGCGACCGCTTCGCCGTTACGCTGTAATTGCACGCCGGGTTTGCGCCCTTCGTTTACCGTGGTTTTGATGTTTGCGCGCACTTCGTTGTGACCGGCGTCGTCACATGTCGGACTTTCGCTGAATAAGCAGAACAATAAAAACGCGTCGAGAAAACGCATCAGCGGTGCATCGATACCGTTCGGTAACAATGGATTCACATCAACGCAACGTACTTCGATGTATTCGACACCGCCATGCGCCAGCGCGGTCAACGCGGTTTCGCCTTGACGTGCGACGCGCTTGGGCCGAATCGGGCTGTAAAACTCGTTTTCAATTTGCAGCAGTCCCGCCGATAACTGCCGATACTCGCCATCGACGACGACACCCATGCGCTCGTAATCCGGATGCGCATTCAAAATGCCGTTTTGCAACGTGCTGATGTAGCTATCGAGCCGGTTGTAACAGATCTTCAAACTTTCCTGCGCGTTGCTCTGATAACCGAGATCGCCCATGCGCAGCGATGTGCCGTACGGTTGATACAACGTGTAATCGTCGAGTTCGTGCAGGCGATGTTGTTTACCGTCGAGAAAACTTTTACACAGCGCCGGCGACGCGCCAAATAAGTAAATCAGCAGCCACACATTGCGGCGGAAATTGCGAATCAATCCGAAATACGCATCGGTAACCTGTTGTTGCAAGGCGGCTGGCGATGGGTCGAACAACTGCGGCCATAACGCTTCGGGCAGCGAGAAATTGTAATGAATGCCGGAAATCGTCTGCATGCGGCGGCCATAACGATAACCGAGGCCGACGCGATAAATCGTTTTCATTCGACCGACATTCGACGAACCATATTGCGCCACGGGAATTTCCGCATCGGGACCGAGCGCGCACGGCATCGACGCCGTCCACAGATTTTCGTCGGGCAACACGTTGTAAACAAAGCGATGAATGGAATCGAGTTGTTCGAGCGCGGTTTCAATCTGGTCGGAAACCGGCGTGATGAATTCGAGCAGCGCTTCCGAATAATCGGTGGTAATCATCGGATGCGTCAGCGCGGAACCGAGCACTGTCGCGTGCGGAGTCTGCGCCAGGCGACCATCGCGGTCGATGCGCAGACTTTCCTTTTCCATCCCGCGTCGCAGCTGACGCAGCAACGGCAGCACGATCGCATCAGGTAATTGGCGCAGACGCTGGCTGAGGGCTTCAGACACCGCGGTCTCCTGTTGATTGACTAAGCCGACTGACGTCAACGAAAGCGTACCGATGAGTCACATTTGGCGGCTGGCCAGTGTACTGATGCCCTGTAAATGCGACAAGGCGCACACCGCGAAATGCCCCGCGCTGGCACATCGGCGAATCCTGATCTTCACTAATAGGCTTCGACGATGCGGTTGGGAGCCACACATGGAATTCAGCGATTACCTGAAAATTCTCGCAAGCAAGGACGGTTCCGATTTGTACTTGAGTACCGGCGCGCCGCCCTGCGCGAAGTTCCAAGGCGTGCTGCGACCGCTCGAAAAAGACCCCATGCCGCCCGGGGCGATCAAGACAATTGCCTATTCATTGATGGACGACGAGCAGCGCCAGGAATTCGAGCATGAACTCGAAATGAACCTGGCGATCTCGCTGCCGGGCGTCGGCCGTTTTCGTATCAATATTTTTCGCCAACGCAACGAGATTTCAGTCGTCGCGCGCAATATCAAAATGGATATTCCACAATTCGACGAACTCGGTCTGCCGCCGATTTTGAAAGATGTCATCATGCAAAAACGGGGGCTGGTGTTATTTGTCGGCGCTACCGGTTCGGGTAAATCGACATCGCTCGCATCGTTGATCGATTATCGGAACAGCAATAGCGCCGGCCACATCATTACCATTGAAGATCCGGTCGAGTTTGTGCATCGCCATAAAAAAAGTATCGTCAATCAACGCGAAGTCGGTGTCGACACGCGCAGTTTTCAGAAGGCGCTGAAAAACACATTGCGACAAGCGCCCGATGTGATTCTGATCGGCGAAGTGCGCGATCGCGAAACGATGGAGCACTGCCTCGCCTTCGCGGAAACCGGCCATCTCGCCATTTCGACATTGCATGCGAACAATGCCAATCAGGCGCTCGACCGCATCATCAACTTTTTTCCCGAAGAACGCCGCGCGCAATTGTTAATGGATTTATCCAGCAATATTCGTGCATTCGTGTCGCAGCGATTAATTCCCGGTATCGACGGCAAACGCGTGGCTGCCGTCGAAGTGATGCTCGGCACACCTACTATTCAGGAGATGATTCTTCGCGGCGAATTTGAATCGCTGAAAGAAGTGATGGAGAAATCCGAAAACCTCGGCATGCAGACCTTCGATGGCGCGCTGTTCAAACTCTACAGCGAGGGACGCATCACGCAGGAGGAAGCGCTACGGAATGCGGATTCGCCGAACAACGTGCGCTTGAAAATCAAATTTTACGATCAGGGCCACGCCGGCAGTGCAGGCGGATTCAGCTTGAGCTTGCAGGATATAAATTCAGGCGACGAAAACGTATAAGAAAATATTTAACCGAGCTGGCCCGCAATCGCCTGTTTCCACGCCAGGATATCGGTGCCCTCGGATTCGAATAGTGCGAACCCGACGCTGTATGCGCCGTTTTCTTCGCGCAGCCATTTCACCTCACCGACAACATAGAGCGACTGCCGTCCGCTGCTGAATTGCGCGCATAAACGCAGAATTGTGCCGAGCGGAATTGGCTCATCGACGCGCACCTGCAAACCATTCGCCGAAATATCGAGGCTGCGACAGATCACGATGCTCGCCGGACGCGAATTATCGAAATCCGCCGCGTATCGTTCGAGCAGAATCGTCACCGTTTCGGTTAGCCGTTGTTCGCTGCGACGCTCTTGATCGTTCGTGTTCATCTGTTTATTCCCTCGTTCCACGATCGCGGCGCAACCCATGCACGACGCGCGCAAGCGTATCGTCGAATTGCGGCCCCTGATTGAGTATCTGAGCGCTGCCCTCGAGCAGTCGTTGCGCAAATGCATCGCGATCGAATTCAGCGCGACGCACACCATCGCGATCGACAAAAATCAGTTTCCCGCTCGGCAGTTTTACTGCCAGCTTTACCCGCTGCACCGTACCGATGTCGTCGTGCAGCTCCACCCAACTACCGACCGTAAGCAGCGTCGCCTGCTGGCGCATTGCTCGCGTTTGTTGTTCGGCAACACCGCTCTGCTCTTCGATATGCGCGCGACGACGCTGCGCCTCCTGCTCGCGCGCGCGCTCAAGTGCGTCGGATTCCGCGCGCGCCTGTTGCTCTGCCAGCGCTGTAGCTTCCGCCAATGCTTTTTCTTTCGCCTGCTGACGACGCTGCTGCTCCAGCAATTCGCGTTGCCGCGCTTCGCCCTCGCTTCGCGCACGAGCATCGGCACGTTGCATGAGTTGCAGTAATACCTGCCGCAATGCGTTGGACGCCTGTCCAGCACCCGGCAAAGGAGTCGCTTCGCCGAGCGAAATTAAATACGCAAACTCTTCAAACGATTTTTGCAGCGCACGCACACCGAGCCGATTCGAAAACAGCAACTGGCTCGTGTCGTCCATCTTCAATACCAGTTTGATGCGGCTGTCGCTGCCATTGACGCGCAGCAGAAACCAGCGTTGAAGATCCAGTTCGGTCACCTGGCGCAACAGATCGCGGCTGATCGAAGTGGTCGGCGACAACCAGGGATCGTGATTCGCCAGCAATGTGAATGTCGTGGGTGCGAGAGGCTTACCTTTCAGGAGTGCTAAATGCTGTTGTTGAATTCGCGCGAGCTGGTTCTCGACGAAGTCGATGAGCGGCTTGCGCACGGTGGTGCAGCGCCCGACGAGGCGCACCTTGATGA
>CBFHCK010000070.1:0-9463 GCA_965653955.1 uncultured Spongiibacteraceae bacterium | reverse complement strand
AGGCCGATGCCGACAAACGCAATGACAATCTTGAAGAGCCGTGGGCGCAGCCGCAAAAATTTCCTACCGACTATGGCTGGATCACCGGTCGGGTCGAAGATTTGCAGGGCCGGTTCAATTTGAACAGTGTGAGCGGAAGTGCGGGTGGTGCGCCTGGGCAGTACTCCGTATCGCAGAACCAATTGATTCGCCTGCTGCAAAGTCTTGAGCTGGAAACGCCACTCGCGCTCGATCAGGCGCAGGCGCTGACCGAGGCACTCACCGACTGGATCGATGAGGGGGATGAGGTGAGCGGATTGGGCGGCGCTGAGAGCCAATATTATGCGGAGACCGAGCCGATGCAGCGGTCCGCGAATCGCAAGCTGGTCAGCCCATCGGAATTAATGTTGCTGAAAGGTATGACGCCGGATATTTACCGTGCGCTGGCGCCGCTGGTAACGGTCTGGCCGAGAAACGGATCGGCGTTGAATATCAATACGGCGCCGCCGCAGGTGCTTCGCAGCCTCGGCGGACCGCAAGATATGCAGCCGCTCGGCGATAGTGAAATCGATTATCTGTTACAGGCGCGCGAATCGCCGAAATATTTTGTCGATATGTCGGTACTGAAAAATGGTGTGCTGGCCGATCGAAAAATCGAACAAGGAAGCGTCGGTCTTGCGGTTGCAAGCGATTATTTTTTATTGAACACAACCACCGAGTTTCAGGGACACCGATATTCGCTGCATAGTATTTTGCATCGGGTTGCCGATACAAAGCCGCGGCGCGTTGAAGTGATTGCGCGGACGTTCGGCGAATGGTGATCGCTGAATTATTCATCGTTAGTTTTTCAACTTTTTCTGCCGAGAAAGCCTGTGAAAAATAATTTATTACTGCGTATCGACGCTACCGAGCGATTGCGCTGGCGCGATGGTTCTGAGTCGGATGAAAAAATCGGCGGACCCTTGGATGCAGCTGCTGATGACGCGACGCGTAATAGCGAATTAACCCTGGTGCTGCCGGCGCAAAAGGTGCTGTTGCAAACCGTCGAATTTGCGCCGCATGAGCGGCGCTTATTGCGTCAGACCGTACCGTATAGTTTTGAAGATCAATTGGTTGTCGATGTCGATGAACAGCATTTTGCGCTCGGTAAAATCGACGGGCACCGCGTGCCGGTTGCGATAGTCGATAAACAATGGCTGGCGCAGTGGCTGACGCAGTGTGCGCAGGCTGGGCTCGATATAAAAAACGTTGTGCCCGAGCAATTGTTGCTGCCGTATCGGACGAATTGCTGGACGCTGCTAATCGATGACAATCGCTGGTTGCTGCGTATCGGCCTGCACCGCGGTTTTGCGCTAGAGGCCGACAGTGCGGCGCTGGCGCTGCAATTGTTGCTCGATAGTGCAGATGAAATGCCGGAAAAATTGCTGGTCTGTGGCGCTACGTCAATCGAAGCGCTGTCGGTGCAATTACCCGAATTGCTGCGCGGCTCAATCGAAGTGTTAGATGAATATGAAATCGATCCCGCTGCTGCCAAGGGGTCGCTTAACTTGTTGCAGGGTGTGTTCGCGCGTACGTTGCCGTGGCGCCGCTGGTGGCTGCAATGGCAGTGGCCGCTGCTCATTCTCGTTGCAGCATTTTTGATGCATATGGTTGTCCTTGGCGTACAGCATTACCGGCTGAACAAACAAAATCTCGCGCTACGCCAACAGATCGAGCAAATCTATCGCACTGTCGAACCGCGCGGAGTCATCAACGATCCGGAATTGCAACTGCGTCGAAAACTTGCCGCGTTGCAAAATCGTAACGGCGCAGGTGCGATAGCGTTGCTGCAACAGGTGGGCGGCGCGCTACATGGTGTCGACGGTGTGCACGTGCAGAACATGACATTCAGCGAACGCCAAAACGAGCTGCGTATCAGTTTGAGTGCGGGCGCCTTCAAAGATATCGAAGCGGTGCGGATGGCTATTGCGAATACCGGGTTGAATGCTCAGCTGGTCGGCAGCAATACCGATGGTGATAAAACCCGTGCGCAATTACGCGTGACGGCGACGCGCTAAGCGCGACGAATTGAAAAAAGGGGGCGACGAATGTTAGAAAAACTCCAACAACAATTGAGCCTGCGCGATCAGGCGATGTTGATAGTGCTCGCTGCTGCGTTACTGCTGTATGTGGTATATCAGTTGTTATGGCATCCGCTCGCTGCGTCGAATGCGCGTCTGCAACAACAGAATGCCGCTGCGGCGAAAAGTCTCGATGCAATCACGCAAATGGCCGGACAACTGCGCGCGCTGCAACAAAGCGCAACGACGACGGCCAATCCCCAGAATGAAAACCTCACGCAGCTGGTCGATCGCACAGTGGCGGCGCATCAACTGCGCATGAGTCGGTTTCAACCCGGCAGCAATGGCGATGTGCAAGTGCGACTCGATAATGCATCGTTCGATCAGGTTGTGCGCTGGCTGCACGAACTCGAAACGGCGCAGGGTGTGACGACGAGAGAGTTGGTTGTTGCGCAGGGCTCCGCGCCAGGCATCGTCAATGTATCGGTGCGATTATTCCGGCCATGATCCCTATCGATACTGTCTCCCTGATGAAATCTAACGTGCGAATTCAGCGGCGCGTTATTGCTGCCGCCGTCAGCTGGTTTTTTCTCTGCTTGATCTGGACGGCGCCGGCATCGCTGTTTGTGTTGTTGTTGAAACCGATCGCGCCGCAATTGCATCTGCAAAATGTCAGCGGCGGGTTTTGGCAGGGTACTGCCGGTCAAGCACTATGGCAGCGGGATGGCCGCGCCATCGCGCTCGGTTCGCTGCAATGGAAAATTAATCCGCTGTCGCTGTTATGGCTGCATCCGTCTGCGCGAGTGTCGGTGGCGGCGTCGGCAAACCAGGATGAGCAATTTTTCGATGCGTATGTACGCGTTTCTCCATTGGGTCATATTGCATTGCGCGATGTGGGCGCAGCGATTCCGATGACGCTGCTATCGCAATGGCTGCCACTGCCGGCGAATGGCGCATTGACACTGAAACTCGATCGCGCCGATTTTGCGCGTAGGCAATTGCAATCGCTGCAAGGCACGGTGTATTGGCAGCGAGCGCAGTGGCAATGGAATTCACGCTGGATTGCTCTCGGCGATTACTCGTGCGCACTGCAAATGCCCGACGCGCAGCAATTAAGCGGTGTATTGCAGGGGCAGGGCGCATTGGGCGGTAACGGCGAGGTAACGGTGAATTTCAGCGAGCGCAGTTATGCAGTGGACGCGCAATTAAAAGCCGAACGCAATTTGCCCGAAGAATTTCGTCAGGGATTGATATTAATGGCAGGCGCGCAGCCGGATGCGAATGGCCAGATGCAGATCAAGCGGAGCGGTCGCTGGTGAAATACATTCAATCGGCATTCAACGGTTGCGCTCGACTGCTGCTGACGATCGCATTATCGGTGCCGTTGTTGGCGCATGCCGAATGGTATAGCGATAAACGCGCGATCATGGGCACTGCCGTCAGCGTCGAATTATGGGCCGACGATGAAGCGAGTGCCGCTGCTGCGATCGAAGCGGTTATGCAGGAGATGGTACACATCGATCAATCGATGAGCCCGTATATCGAAACCAGCGAGCTGGCGCTGATCAATCGTGAAGCCGCTCGGCATCCAGTAAAGATTTCGGCGGAAATGTTTTATCTGCTCAAAACCGCGCTGCATTACTCGCAAATCAGCGAAGGTGCGTTCGATATTAGTTTTGCCTCGGTCGGCTATATGTACGACTACCGCAACCATATCGAACCGGACGAAGCACAGATACAAAAACAACTGTCGGCAATCGACTATCGCTCCATCAAACTCGACGCCGGCAACAGCACCGTGCATTTTTTGAAACCCGGTATGCGCATCGATCTCGGCGGCATCGCGAAGGGTTATGCAGTGGATAAAGGAGCGGATGTTTTGCTCGCGCGCGGTATTCGGCATGCGATCGTTACGGCGGGCGGCGATAGTCGCATCATTGGTGATCGGCGTGGACGCCCGTGGATGGTGGGTGTGAAGGATCCGCGCATCGGCAATAAAGAGGCCGTGGTGTTGCCGCTGGAAAGTACCGCGTTATCGACATCCGGCGATTACGAGCGGTATTTCATGGATGGCGATCGCCGCGTGCATCACATTCTGAATCCACGCACGGGTAAATCGGCGACCGGTATTCGCAGCGTCAGTGTGCTTGCGCCGCGCGGTATCGATACCGACGCGCTGACCAAACCGCTATTTATTCTCGGCGTCGAGCGCGGCATGCGGATCATCGATCGCATTCCGGGTGTCGATGCGATCGTTATCGACGATCAAGGTCAGTTGTTCTATTCAAAAAATCTGGCGCCGCCGGCGCGCTAATCAATTCGTCGCTGACGAGATCAATTCCATATTTTTACGAACTCTTCCACCGCGATTGTCGCCAGCGGTTTTGGAATGCCCACTGGCGTGCCGATGTAGATATATCCAACGAGCAATTCATCGGGCATCAATTCCAGCCCGGCATTTACGTGCGCATCGTAGCTGTTGTCCCCGGTGCGCCAGATCGCGCCAAAACCGAGTGCCTGCGCAGCCAGCAATATGCCGTGTGCAGCGCAACCCGCCGATAATAATTGCTCGATCTTCGGCACTTTCGGATGGTCGAGCTGACGGGCGATTACCGCGACGATCAATGGCGCTCGCAGTGGTGCCTCCGCAGCTTTTTTAATTTCTTCTTCGCTCGCGTCTGGCTTGCGCAACGTTAATGCTTCGGCGAACAATTCGCCCAGCCGATAGCGTGCCTTGGTTTCGAAGACGAGAAAGCGCCATGGATGCAGGCGGTCATGATCGGGCGCGCGCAGACCCGCTTGGATGATTTTGTGCAGGGCCTCGCGATCGGGGCCGGGCAGAGTCAATTTGGGTTCGGAGTTGCGTTGGGTAAGTAGTGTCAGTGCGTCCATCATTACGGCGACATTCCAATGTTGGCGACAAAAGGGGCGGGTAAGCCTCGCGAGCTTCTTATACTGAGTAAAAATGCAGTCACGGGCAACCGGCGTTTCAGATTTTCGTCGGCGATCGCCGTTCGTTGGTTTTAATCGAATGGATTTCGACTACAGTTAAACTCGGATTTTTTATCTATGACCTGGGTTGCTCGAATAACCTGGTCTTTTGCCTGTTCTGCCTGAGGTCTGCCATCGCGACAATGTCGTGGCGCCTCGATTAAAAATGAGAAAAGTAGATGGAGTTATTGGCGCGCTGCCGCGATCTCGCATTGCCGTTTTACGGCAATTTGCTGCAATCCGCGCAGCAAAGTTTGCGTGATCGTCTTTTCGAGCAAGCGCAAAAATCCAGCAGTAATGAGGATCAGCGCGCGTTCTACGAAGCCATTCAGCAATTGAATGCAGTGGCTGCCGATATGCAGCAGGTTTTTAACGAGCAGCTCCAGCACAGCTATCAGCAATTCCTGCAAGGCAATGACGACGATGAGGCACCGCCGCCGCGCCCGGGTAAATTATCGCTGGTGGCGCGGGAGCAACTTGAAGACGAGTTGGCCGTGTCGATGATCGTGTCACGCGCCGGCAGCCAATACGCCGAAACATTGTGGAAGCTCAACCGCCGGCTCGCCGTGCTGCGTGGCGGCAAAAAAGTCGCGGACGAAAGCAATCCGTTCGGGCCTGCAAAAGTCGGGCTGGCGCTGCGCCGTTCGATGGCTGAACTCGATGTCGAACTGCGCGCACGCATCTTTATCTACAAACATATCGGCAAACTGCTGATCGCGGTATTCGGCAAAGTATTCGATTCGCTGAACGCGACGTTAATCGAAGCGGGTGTGCTGCCGAACCTCAGATTCGTCATCAATAAGGATGACGACCTTCCGCCAGATGCAGACCCGCAAGCGGATGCGGAAGCTCCCGACCCGGTGCCGACGGTGACAGAAACCGCGACCGATGCCGAGCAGCGGCAGCTGTACCATTCGATTATCGATCAGCTGCATGCGCGCATCGGCACTGGCCCGCGCCAGCAAACGCTGAGCGGTGTCAGTTACGGTGAATTGCGGTCCGGGCGGAATGGTGCCCCGGAAAACTTTATTCCGCTCGATTACGCGCTGGTATTGTCCAGTTTGCAGCAGGCGCCAGAATTGAACGCAGGCGCGGCGATTCAACGGCCGCTGGCGATCGACAAGGTCGAGAAGCAGTTATTCGCGCAGCTTGGGAAGCAAGCGCGCCCCGATCAGCGTCATCAGGTGGGCGAGCGCGATGCCGATACCGTCGATCTGGTCGGCATGGTGTTTCGTTTCATGCTCGACGATCCGAAAATCCCCGACATTGTGAAATCGTTACTCAGCCATTTGCATACGCCGTATCTGAAACTGGCGTTGCTCGACCCTACCTTCCTCGAAAACCGCCAACATGCCGCACGGTTGCTGCTGAATCAGATGGCGGAAACGGGCGCACGCTGGGTAACCGATGAAAAAGAGCGAACGGTGCTACCGAAGCTGAAGAGCGTGGTTGAAACCGTGCTGCGCGGATTTGTCGATGACATCAGTCTGTTCGATCGTCTGTTGGAGGATTTCGCTCGTTTTCGCGAGAGCCTCGATAAGCGCGCACGAATGGTCGAGAAGCGTAACCGTTCGGCGCAGGAAGGCATCGAACGTCTCAGCGTTGCCAAAGATCGCGCGGCGCGTGAAATTTCGGAGCGAATGAAAGGGTTTGCGGTACCGGAAGCCATCGAGCAATTGCTACAGAAGCCCTGGACTGATTTCCTCGCGTTCAATTACTTACGCAACGGCGAGAATAGTCTGTCGTGGAAAGCGGCGTTGAAAGTGGTCGATGGCGTGCTGTGGAGCGTGCGCGACAACGACGGGCGCAGCGACGATGAGTTCCAGCGCTACCAAAGCCAGCTTGAACAATCGATTGCGGAAGGTCTGCGCACGATCGGCTACGACAACGAAGCGGGGGAGCAACTGCTAACGGCATTGCGCGCGGCGCAGGAGCAGGCATTTCTGGGACGACCGGTGGTTGTCTCAAAACCTCAATCTGCCTCGACGTCGCAGCCGGCGCCAGTAGATGCCGTCGCGCTGCCGGAGCAGTTTTCACCTGCCGAGCAGGAGCTGGTCGATATGGTTCGTACGAAGCTGGAATTTGGCACCTTGTTCGAGTTCGATCGTCCTGGTCAGAGAACGCAGTTGTTCAAGCTCGCTTGGTACAGTCGCGTCAGCGCGCACTATATGTTCGTCAACCAAGCGGGTATCAAGCAGTTGGTCGAAACATTGCCCAACCTCGTGCGCGGTCTGCACGCAGGTACCATTCGCATCGTTCAGCCGGAGAAACGCAGCTTCATGGAGCGTGCCTTGAGCGCGATTCTGCATAAGCTGCGATTGACGGAATAATCCCCTCCACCAGTCTCGTCCTGTGCTTCGTTTGGCGCGGTTTATCTCCGGGGCCGCGCTTGTGCTGACTGGGGGCCGCCAGTACCATAGCGCCTTTTCCGCGTTCGGAGACTCTGCATGATTGCTGGCAGTATTGTCGCAATGGTCACGCCCATGACGGCAACTGGCGCCGTCGATTGGCCTGCGCTCGACAATCTCGTGGAGTGGCATATCGCCGAAGGTACGAACGCATTGGTCGCGGTCGGCACCACCGGCGAATCGGCGACGCTGACCGTCGACGAACATTGCGCGGTGATCAAGCGCGTGGTCGAAACCGTCCGCGGCCGCATTCCGGTGATCGCCGGTACCGGCGCCAACTGCACGCGCGAAGCGATCGAGCTCACCGCTGCTGCCAAAGAAATGGGCGCCGATGCCTGTCTGCTGGTGACGCCTTACTACAACAAGCCGACGCAGGAAGGCTTGTACCTGCATTTCAAAGCCATCGCCGAAGCGGTGGCCATTCCTCAGATTCTTTATAACGTGCCGGGCCGTACCGGTTGCGACATGCGCAACGAGACCGTCGCGCGTTTGGTTGGCGTCGACAATATCATCGGCATCAAGGATGCGACCGGCGATGTACCGCGCGGCATCGAATTGATCCGGATGTGCGGAGACCAGTTCGCCGTTTATTCCGGCGACGATGCCACCGCGCTCGATCTGATGCTGGCCGGAGCCAAAGGCGATATTTCGGTGACCGCGAACGTCGCGCCGAAACTGATGTCGCAGATGTGTGCTGCCGCCTTGCGTGGCGATGCCGCGACCGCCCGCGATTTGAACGCGCGCCTGCTGGCGCTGCATGACAAGCTATTCGTCGAAGCGAATCCGATTCCGGTCAAATGGGCAGTGGCCGAGCTCGGCAAGATCGGTAGCGGCATTCGCCTGCCGCTCACACCGCTTAGCGATGGCTTCAAAACCGTGGTGCGCGATGCAATGCGTAGCGCCGGTTTGTAACCCTCACGCGTAAATCCGCCAACAACTTGCAGTTGACTCATTGATGAAAAAAATAATTGTGCTGGCGACCATGACCGCTGCGTCGCTAACCGTTAGCGGCTGTGGCTGGCTGGTGGGAGATAAAGGGATTTTCCGCGATCGCGGCGACGATTATCGACGCGCGCAGGTTGAAAGGCCGATGGAAGTCCCTCCCGGTTTGAGCAAGGCGCAGAGCGACCAGGATTTTGCGATTCCGACAATTGCGTACTCCGCGCCGCTCGAAGGCAAGTTCGAGGTGCCGCTGCCGGAGCCGCTCGAAGGGAATCCCGAAGCCGAGCAAGTTAAAATTCAAACACTGGACGCGTCTACCTGGATTCTGGTGGAAGCGGGTCCTGGCGAAGTCTGGCCGCGCGTGCGGCAATTTTTGAATACCAATCAGTTGCAGGTAGCGCGCGCCGATGCTGCGCGCGGTGTACTTGAATCCAACTGGCTGCAACCGAAAACCGACGGAACGCAGCGCGAGCGCTATCGCTTCCGGATCGAGCAGGGTGTGCAGCGTAACTCATCGGAAATTTACGTATTGCAGGCCGATGCGCGCACTGGCGACAACTGGCCGGCGACATCATCCGACCCCGCGCGCGAGGCCGAAATGGTGAAAGCCGTTGCGCAATTCATCGCCGATAACGGCAGCACCGGTGCGGTTTCGATGCTGGCGCAGCGCGGCCTGGACTCGAAGGGCAAGGTGTTTCTGAGTAAAGAAGCCGGCGTCAATGCGTATCTACGGCTCGAGTTGCCGTTCGAACGCGCATGGGCCTCGTTAAGCACGGCGTTGCCTAAGGGCGGCTTCACCGTCGAAGACAGCAATCGCAGCACCGGCGAATATTGGGTGCGTTATACGCCGCCGCAGGATGAAGAAGAAAAGAAAGGCTGGTGGGGTCGTTTCTGGTCGTGGATGTTCAACAGCGACGAAGATAAGGTCCATAAAAACGTTATCTATATCGTGCGCATGCAGAACGAAGCTGGCGGCGATAAAGCAGTGCGTATCGATGTGCAACGGCAGGATGCGAAGCCGCTGCCCACACCGATCCAGGACGAGCTGTTAAACCGGATCAAGAATCGCCTGACGTAAACGGC
>CBFHCK010000069.1:0-9493 GCA_965653955.1 uncultured Spongiibacteraceae bacterium | reverse complement strand
GCTGCGTCAGCCCCACAGTCGGAACACCGGCGGCGAAATTTATATTTTCGTTGTCGATTAAGTCGCTCAGCGATTGGCCGTCGAGTTGAGCGCCGGGTAAAACCAGTTTCGCGCCGGCGATCAGCGCGGCATAAGGCAAACCCCATGCGCAGGCGTGATACATCGGAACTACCGGCATCGCGACGGAAGCGCGCGATAAATTCAATGCGTTCGGTGTCGTGCAACACAGTGCATGCATCAGCGTCGAGCGATGCGAATACAGCACGCCTTTCGGGTTGCCAGTGGTGCCCGAGGTGTAACACAGACCTGCAGCGGTATTTTCGTCGAACTCGGGCCAGTCGTATTCGCAGAGCTGATTTTCCAGCAGTGTTTCATAACACTCGAATTTGAATTTGGCATCGGCCGGTGCATGTGCGCGATCGCACAGCACAACGATTTTTTCGATAGTGGGCAAATGCGCGGCGAGGTCGTTCAACAACGGTACGAAAGTGAGATCGACGAACAGTAATTTATTTTCGGCATCGTTAATGATGTATTGAATTTGATCGGCAAACAGTCGTGGATTTACTGTGTGAATGACCGCGCCGATGCCGGATACCGCGTAATAAAGTTCGAGATGGCGATAACCGTTCCATGCCAATGTCGCAACACGATCGCCGGGTTTTACATCGAGCGCATGTAACGCATGCGCGAGCTGCGCGCTGCGTCGATAACAATCGCGGTAGCTATAACGATGAATATCGCCCTCGATGCGGCGGCTGACGATTTCGACATTCGGTGTCAGGCTGGCTGCCTGCTGGATGATCGATGAAATCAGCAGCGGTTGCTGCATCATGTTGCCTAGCATCGCGAGATACTCCTTTCGCTGTAAGAATTATCTGAAATCGACCGTGTTCTTTAGTCGACTTGATATTCGAAATCTACCTTACAAAACCCTCGCAGGGCGAGGGTTACGCTCGTGGCAAATTGTAACGTGCGCTCTGGAATCGCCACACTGGAACCTTATGCCCGGCCAGACAGTGCGATAGACTCTGCCAGTATTTAAGACAACCGTATTACTAACGAACAGAATGAGCGAGCTGTAATGACGAAACCCGTATTGGCAATTCTTGGTGGTACCGGCGATCTGGGAACCGGTTTGGCTCGACGTTGGGCGCAGGCAGGTTATCGAGTAGTCATTGGCTCGCGCACGACCGATAAGGCTGAAGTAGCGGCCGCTGAGTTGCACGCGTTGATGGCGGAGCGAGGTGTCGGTGCGGTCGATGTCAGCGGCGCCGATAATATTGCCGCCGCGCAGGTCGCCGATATCGTTGCGCTCACGGTGCCATTCAGCCATCAGGCTTCGACGCTCGAACAAGTCAAAGACGCATTGCAAGGGAAAATTCTGATCGACGTCACGGTACCGCTGGTGCCGCCTAAAGTCGCTCGCGTGCAATTGCCGACGGAAGGTTCGGCTGGCCAGATTGCGCAGAAAATTGTTGGCGATGGCGTGCGTGTGGTGTCCGCGTTTCAGAATGTCGCCGCACATCATTTGCAGGAAGGGTATGCGCTCGATTGCGATGTATTGGTATGCGGCGATGACAAAGACGCACGCGCACAAGTGATAGCGTTAGTCGAAGCGGCCGGTGCGCGCGGTTTTCACGCTGGCGCGTTGGCGAACGCCGCAGCGGCGGAAGCGTTGACCTCGGTGCTGATTTTTATCAACAAGCAATACAGCTGTCACGCCGGAATTCGCATTACCGGTTTGAATGACGCGTCATAACGTGCGTAGCCAAATGCAGCTGATAGCGCTGCCGGGAATTCCGCATGTCGAACCCGGCGATGATTTGGTCGCAATTATTCTCGCCGCTCTCGAACGCGCGGAAACGCAGCTCCGCGATGGCGATGTGTTGGTGCTCGCGCAAAAAATCGTATCGAAAGCCGAAAACCGCTACGCCTATTTGAATGAAGTTGTGCCGAGCGATCGCGCCGTCACACTCGCATCGCTCGCCGATAAAGATCCGCGCATCGTCGAGTTGATTCTGCGCGAATCGGTGGAAGTGCTGAGAGTGCGCAAGGGCGCGATTATCGTCGAGCATCGCAACGGGTATGTGCATGCGCATGCGGGAATCGATCAGTCCAATATTCAATCGCGGTCCGATAATCCACGCGTATTGCTGCTGCCGGAAAATCCCGATGCGAGCGCCGCGCATTTACGCGCGCGGTTGCACACAAAAACCGGCGCATCGTTAGCGATCATCATTAATGATTCGGCCGGACGCGCATGGCGCAATGGCGTGATTGGTTTTGCGTTGGGTAGCGCCGGCATCGCACCGCTCGAAACACGGATCGGAACGAGGGATTTATTCGGCCGGCCGTTGGAAGTGACTGAAATTGCGGTGGCCGACGAACTGGCTGCCGCAGCGTCATTTCTGATGGGACAGGCAGCGGAGGGTACGCCGATTGTGTTAATTCGCGACGCAAAATTCACGCCGGCAGACATAGGTTCGCAATCGTTGATTCGTGCGCGCGATAAGGATTTATTTCGGTGAACGTACTGGCGTTATCGGGCGGTGTCGGCGGTGCGAAGCTCGCGCTGGGGTTGAGCAAATGCTTGTCGCCCGAACAGCTCACCATTGTCTGCAATACCGGCGACGATTTCGATCACTACGGTTTGCGCATTTGTCCCGATCTCGACACGGTGATGTACACGCTGGCCGGCCGCAACAATCGGCAACAGGGCTGGGGACTGGAAAACGAATCGTGGCGCGTGATGGAAGCGCTGTCGGCGCTCGGCGGCGAAAGCTGGTTTCGTCTCGGCGATCTCGATATGGCGACGCATTTGCAGCGCACCGCGTTATTGACCGGCGGACTATCGTTGAGTGCGGCGACGCGACAATTGTGCGATCGATTCGAGGTGCCGCAGCGAATTTTACCGATGAGCGATGAGACGGTCGAAACCATCGTCATTACCGAGCAGGGCGAGCTCAGCTTTCAGCATTATTTTGTGCGCGAACAATGCAAGCCTGCCGTGCGCGGTTTTTATTTTCGTGGCATCGAGCAGGCGCGACCACAGCGCGATTTTTTTGCGCAATTAAATAATGTTGCTCTCGATGCGATAGTGATTTGTCCTTCGAACCCGTTCGTCAGCATCGATCCGATTTTGCAATTGCCGGGCGTGCGCGAAACCCTGAGCGATAGCGCGGCGCCGGTCATCGCGGTATCGCCGATCGTCGGCGGCGGTGCGATCAAAGGCCCGGCTGCGAAAATGCTGCGCGAAATGAATATGCCGGTCAGCGCAACGGCGGTCGCGAATCACTATCGCGATATTCTCGATGGTTTCGTTCTCGACAGTGTCGATGCGCAGCAGGCTGAAGCGATCGCCGAATTAGGCATCGTCGTGCACGTTACCGACACCGTCATGAAATCGCTCGGCGATCGCATCCGCCTTGCGAACGATGTATTGCAGTTCGCGACGTCGTTCGCCGAGGAAAAATAATCGATCGCACGAATTAAATTACATACATATTCAATATCAATGAGTGAGGTGGAATTGAAATGACATTACCGCTTAAAGGTCGTTGCGCATTCGTTACGGGTTCGAGCTCGGGCATCGGCGCAGAAAGTGCGCGCGTGCTGGCCGCTGCGGGGGCCTCGATTATTTTGCATGGTCGCGACACCGCGAAACTCGCCAAGGTTGAGCAGGAGCTGCGGGCCGGCGGTACGGAAGTCGCGAGTGTCGTCGGTTCGCTGGACGAGATTGACGAGGCCAGGGCAGTGGCGGCGCAAGCGCTGTCAATCGGACCGATCGATATTCTGGTTAATAACGCGGGCGGTGCCTCTGCCGGTGAAGGCGCGGCGGAATGTTTCGAGGCTGAAGCTGAGGATTGGATTCGAACCTATCAGGCCAACACTGTCTCCACTGTCGCCATGACGCAGGCAATCGTTCCCGGCATGCGCGATCGGAACTGGGGTCGGCTCATCCAGATTTGCAGTGCGATTGTGGATAATCCGATCTCGACGATTCCCGATTATCGCGCGGCGAAGAGTGCATTGGTGTCCTATACGACAAGCCTGGCGGTAGCACTGCGAGGCACCGGTGTGACGGCGAATGCGATTAGTCCCGGGTTTATTGCGACCGAAGGATTACGCGCCTGGCTCGAATCGGAAGCGCCGGGCAAAGGCTGGGGCGATACGTGGGATGCCATCGAGCGCAATGCCGCGCGCGATGTCTGGCCCGCGTTGGTGCCGCGACTCGGTCGAACGGCCGATATTGCTCGCGGCGTCATGTTCTTCGCCGATCCCGCCGCCGAATTCGTCACTGGCGTACACATAAGAATCGACGGTGGTCTGGCGATCGCCTAACGGACGACGAATGAGATCGAAAACTTGATTGCATTACTGCCGCTAAAAGAATTTGCTGCCGCCAAGCAACGGTTGTCGGGCTTGCTGTCGGCGCCCGAGCGCGCGCAATTATTTCAGGCCATGGTTGAAGATGTACTGGCAGCGCTGACCGCGCATGCCGGAATTGCACGCGTTGTGATTTGCTCGCGCGATCATTCCGCCGTTTGGCTTGCGCGTTATTACGGGATCGAATTTCTCGACGAAGCGTTGTTGCAGTGCAGCGATTTGAATAGTGCGGTTAATGCTGCGTCGCTATCGCTTCGCCAGCGAGGCTGCGACGAATTGCTGGTGGTGCATGGCGATTTACCCATGTTGCATGCCCGCGATATTTCGGAGTTTTTACGTGTCCATTACAACGGTGCGGAACATGCGGTGACGATGGCGCCCGATCGTCGCAATAGTGGCACCAACTTGCTGGCGTGGCGTTCGGTACCCAATTTTTCGGCGCAGTATGGCGTCGACAGTTTGCAGCGCCATTGTCGGCAAGCGCGCGAGTTCGGGGTGGCGCCCGCGCTGTGCGATCTCACCGGCGCCCGCTGTGATATCGATGAACCGGAAGACCTCGCGTTATTGTTGAAGCACGACGATGCTTCTGTTGCAATCAATACCCGGCGATTTTTATTAACCACTGATATCGCCGATCGCGTGGCGATGATGCAGTCCGCTGCGGTCAATTGCGGAGAGCGCGATGCCTGTGCCTGAAATTTTATTCCAGCAATTATCGGCTCGCCTGCTCGAAGGCGAGTTGCTCAGCGACGATGAAGCGCTGCAATTTGCCGAATTCGATAATACGCCCGCATTGATGGACCTCGCCGCGCAATTGCGCGACCGTGGTTTTCGCAATGTCGTCACGTATTCGCGCAAAGTATTTCTGCCGCTGACACAACTGTGTCGCGATGTTTGCCATTACTGCACCTTCGCGCAGACGCCGCGTCATCTCGACGTGCCGTATATGTCGATCGACGCGGTGATCGAACAAGTGAAAGCGGCGGAGAAATTGGGCTGCAAGGAAGCGTTGCTGACGCTCGGTGAAAAACCCGAGTTGCGTTATCGCGTCGCGCGTGAAGCGCTGACTGAAATGGGTTTTGCGACAACGCTCGATTATGTCGCCGCTGTCGCGAAGCGCATCGTTACTGAAACGAATGTATTGCCGCATATCAATGCCGGCACGATGGACGCCGAAGAAATCGATAAATTACGCGGCGTGTCGGCATCGATGGGCATCATGCTCGAATCGGCGTCGAAGCGTTTGTGCGAAAAAGGCCAGCCGCATTTCGGCTCGCCCGACAAAGAGCCCGCTATTCGTTTGCACACGATGCAGTTGGCCGGCGCGGCGAAGGTGCCTTTCACCAGCGGTATTTTGATCGGCATCGGCGAAACGCGACGCGAGCGTATCGAAAGCTTATTAGCGCTGCGAAAAATACACGCGCAATACGGCCATCTGCAGGAAATCATCGTGCAGAATTTTCGCGCGAAGCCGAATACGTTAATGGCCGATGCGCCCGAGCCGGATCTGAATGAACTGCTGTGGACGATAGCGGTGACGCGTTGCGTTTTCGGCGCGCCGATGAGTATTCAGGCACCGCCCAATTTAAGCCCCGGCGTATTGCCGCGATTGATCGATGCCGGCATTAACGATTGGGGCGGTGTCAGCCCCGTGACGCCGGATTATGTAAACCCCGAAGCACCGTGGCCGCATCTCGATCAGCTCGCGAATGAAACCGCGCTTGCGGGAAAATTGTTGCAGGAGCGTTTGACGATTTATCCGAATTACGCCATCGATCACGCGCAATGGCTCGATACGCGATTGCAAAGCAAAGTGCTGCAAATGATCGATGCGGAAGGTTTCGCGCGCACCGATAGCTGGTCGCCGGGTGAAAATACCGAACCTCCTGCAGGCGATATGCAACTGTTGAAAAAAATTCCGCAAGTCATCAGCGCCGATATCAAAACACTTATCGATACCGC
Organism: uncultured Spongiibacteraceae bacterium; assembly: GCA_965653955.1. Taxonomy (GTDB): domain Bacteria; phylum Pseudomonadota; class Gammaproteobacteria; order Pseudomonadales; family CAMLJR01; genus CAMLJR01. The sequence continues at coordinate 3,142 of CBFHCK010000069.1, read as the reverse complement.
ACTGCGCGGTGAGCGTTTGAGCGAGGAGCAGGTCGTGCGCTTATTCCAGGTGCGCGGCGATGATTTTGCGCATGTCGTACAAAATGCAAATGCACTGCGGCGCGACGTGAACGGCGATAGCGTTGCATATGTGGTCAATCGCAATATCAATTACACGAATATCTGCTATTTCAAATGCCAGTTCTGTGCGTTTTCGAAAGGCAAACTCAGTGAAAATCTGCGCGGTCGCCCTTACGATCTCGCGCCCGCAGAAATTCAGCGCCGCGTGCGCGAAGCGTGGCAGCGCGGCGCCACCGAAGTCTGCATGCAGGGCGGTATTCATCCGGAATATACCGGCCAAACGTATCTCGATATTTTGGCGCACGTTAAAGCGGCGGAACCCGATATACATATTCACGCGTTTTCGCCGCTCGAAGTGTGGCAGGGCGCGAAAACGCTTGGCATCGATCTCGAATTATTTTTGCAGCAATTAAAAACAGCGGGCCTCGGTACATTGCCGGGCACGGCGGCGGAAATTCTCGATGACGAAGTTCGTGCGATTCTGTGTCCGGATAAAATCGGCACCGAGGATTGGCTGCGAGTTATCGAAACTGCACATCGCGTTGGGCTGCGTACGACTGCCACAATCATGTATGGCCACATCGAAAAACTCGAACACTGGGCGCGGCATTTATTGCGTGTGCGCGATCTGCAACAGAAAACCGGTGGCATCACCGAATTCGTACCGTTGCCTTTCGTCGCGATGGAAGCGCCGTTGTATTTGAAAGGTAAGGCGCGGCGCGGTCCGACTTTTCGCGAAGCATTGTTGATGCATGCCGTCGCGCGCCTCACGCTGCATCCGCTGATAAAAAATATTCAAACGTCGTGGGTGAAAATGGGCGAAGCGGGTGTTGCTGCCTGTTTGAGCGTCGGCGCGAACGATCTCGGCGGCACGTTGATGAATGAATCAATCACGCGCGCCGCCGGTGCGAATCATGGCCAGGAATTACCGCCGGAGAAAATGGACGCGCTGATCGATCGTTGTCAGCGCATCCCGCGCCAACGCACGACACTGTACGACGTACCTTTGTCGGCGCAGGTGGCCGCGTCGTATCATGCGGCACCGCTCGCTGATGTGGTTAACACACCGGCGCGGCGCTATGAAAACACCCGTCAAGAAACGAAAAAATCACGCGAGCTGATTCGCCGCGAGTCGGCGGCGCTGATAGCGTCGGAATAATTATCGAACGATGGACAACGTTGTGATCAAGCGCGACCAAATCAAATTGCATCCGTCATGGCTGGCGGTCGTCGGCGATGAATTCGATAAGCCATACATGAAGGAATTAAAAGCGTTTCTGCAAGCGGAAAAAAAAGCCGGCAAGGTAATTTATCCATCGGCAGATAACTGGTTTAACGCGCTGAACACCACGCTGTTTGAAAATGTGGAAGTCGTGATTCTCGGGCAAGATCCTTATCACGGCCCCGGTCAGGCGCATGGTTTGTGTTTCTCGGTATTGCCCGGCGTGCGTACACCGCCCTCGCTCGTCAATATTTTTCAGGAATTGAAAAACGATCTCGGTATACCCATCAGCAGGCACGGCTGTTTGCAGCATTGGGCGGAGCAGGGTGTGTTATTGCTGAATGCGGTGCTAACCGTCGAGGCGGGCAAAGCGAATTCGCATCAGGGTAAAGGCTGGGAGTTTTTCACCGATGCATGCATCGCGCATTTAAATAAAGAGCGCGAAGGCCTGGTGTTTTTGTTGTGGGGCAGTTATGCGCAGAAAAAAGGCCAGTTGATCGATCGCGGCAAACATCTCGTGCTCGAAGCACCGCATCCATCGCCACTATCGGCGCATCGCGGCTTTCTCGGCTGCAAGCATTTTTCGAAAACCAATCGCTATCTGGAAAAGCACGGCAAGAAACCGATCGATTGGACCTTGCCGCCCGAAATCAAAATTAATTAATCGTCGGATTTTATTTACTGCAGGAACGCCATCGCCGCTTCCATATCCGCCGACAGATCTTCGACTTCCATGGTGTTGATTTCGGGTTCGAGGCCGAGGCGGTCGAAGGCGCTGATCATCGTCCAATCCAGTTGGGTATAGGGATGATCGGTGCCGATATAACTCTGTAGATTGGCGACCATTATCACGTCGGATAAATCCGGTTTGTCGCGGCTGCGGCCGAAATTGACGTGCTCCTGTGGCACCGCGCACAGCTCATCGGGAAAATTCCACGCTTCGAGAATGCGGCGGCCGAGCAGTGGATGCAGTGAAGTGATTAATGCATCGAGTGCAGCCGGATCTTTCAACAGGCGGCGATTGTCCTCGGCGTAGGTAAGAATCGGCAGCACGCCGATCTGATGCACGATACCGGCAAGCGTCGCCTGATCCGGTTTCAATTTGGTGTAGTGGCGTGCCAGAACGTGCGCGATGCCGGAGACTTCGGTGCTGTGTGTCCACACTTCGCGCATGCGTTGATCGATCACATCCGACGTCGCTTGAAACATTTGTTGCATCGCGAGGCTGGTCGCGAGGTTGCTGGTGTAATTGATGCCCAGGCGGCTCACAGCCATTTTCAAATCTTCGATCGGTCGGCTCGCCCGCAGTAAGGGGCTGTTGGAAACCTTGACGATACGCGCCGAAATCGCCGGATCGTTCTCGATCACTTTACTCAGCGTTGCGACATCGACGTCCGGATCGCTCGATACTTCCCTGACCTTGAGTGCGACTTCCGGCAGTGTCGGGAGCACTAATTGATCGGTATCGAGGGCATGCAGCAGCTCGCGGCTGATCTGCTCGATGGTTTCGCTCATTGATGATTATCCCAACACATTGATTGACGAGAAGCCGGATGAAAAGCAGCGATCCGGGTCGCTGAGCGACGTGGCTTAAGGTATAGCATACGGCAGTGCCAGCGGCTGCAAGACAGTGCCGCTAATCGAGAGCGTTTTATCCGCATTTTCGTCGGCGCCGCTCACGGCCAACAGCTCGGTACGGCGGCTGTCGATGTGCACGCTGTCGACCACATTGCCGATGCTGCGCTGATTTTCATCCTCGACCGAAGTGCCGGGAACGGGGGCGGTGGCTTCCAGCGCTGCGCGGATCAGATGACGTTTGACCTGACCCCGGTAGTACGCGCGCGCGACGATTTCCTGCCC